>JAIXPR010000232.1 GCA_027486155.1 Pseudomonadota bacterium
AAACGTCATGACCGAATTTTTCTCTCATCCTTGGTATCTCGCGATAGTGCCCGCATGCGCGCTCGTGGGCGCGATCGTCGTGAGTAAGGTACTCAACATCTCCCAACTCGCCTCGCTCTTTGGAGCGCTCGCTCCCCTCGGATTACCGTATGCTGATCTCTCGGTATCCTCCCAGTCCCTGATCTCGAAACCTCCCGTGCAAGTTCTAGGGGGGTGGGGGATTATGCTTGTCCTTGCGCTTATTTGGGTAGTGATGCGAGCTCTCCTTCGGGCGGTAAAGGGCCCCATGGGACTTTTTCGGGTAGCGTATTCCCTTCTTCTAGTCGCGGCTGGTGGTGTCGTGCTGCTCTTGATCGTCGATCCGAAAACACTGCACACGATCGCCCCCGCGTGGAGGGAATCGTTTGGAGGCATCCTTCTCGCTACGATGGTAGCGAGCTTAGGGCTGACCTTGATTAGGGTGTTCCGTTCCGCGGCTTTTCTTGTAGTATGCTATGAGGCGACAGAGATCCTCGCGAGTCAAGTCCTCTTTGAGAAGATGCCCTACGACCTTAAAAGAGATGATATCCAAAAAATTCAAAACGCGTTACCAGCCTCCCTTCCGCGGGGGCTTGTTGAATCCGGGTTTGATGTACTGGTGCATGCGAGGTCCTCATCCCGGGCGGTATTTCGCTCCTCGGATTCGGTCGATCTTGAGTCTTGATAGAGGCGCCCACCTCCTCGCGCCCGACTTGAGTGTTGGTCAGAGATCGACGGGTGGTAGCCATCGCCACGCTCGTTTCGATTTCTTAGGATGAATCATGAGATTCCCGCTACGACCGACGGTGCCTGACGATCTCGAGCGCTACAAGGATACCTGACACAGAGAGGAGCCCAATCCCCCCAAGCGAGACGATCTGATAAAAGCTCTGCTTCGATTCTAGTCGCTCAAGGAGGACGGGATCCAAGGTGCCCATCTCGACCCGTTTGCGATGAAGAGCATCGACCGCCTCCTTGAAGTAAGCCCCTTTGCGATATCCCATGATGAGGTTCCCGCTGCCGATGACCAGGAATAGAAGGGCGGCGAGGGTGATGCCTGTGAGGTGTCTTCGGTGACGCATAGAGATATAGCGAAACGTTCGATGAAGAGGGGCGCTTCGCCAGCCTCCCGAAAGCGAAGATCTCCCGTCCTCGGAGGGTCCTCGTATCTCGTATCCACACTATACCTCGCTCCGCTGCGGAGAGAACATAATTCCGCGCAGAGCCCGCGGTGAGGACTAACTTCAGTCTGGTGCAAAGAAGAGCACCGCTATAAGAGATATTTATGAGCGAAGAGGCCGTTGAAATCCCGGCGCCACAATCTGTTGAGCAACCTTTAGCGCCCCAGAAGGCGGTCGCTAAGGGAGACCCCCTAGTTCGACTTTGCCTGGTGGCGCTCCTGTTATTTGTTGGTTACAAGGTAGTGCCATTCTACTACTATTACTTCGACATCAAGAGTAAGTGTGCGCAGGTATTACAAAACGCCGATGTGCGGTCCGATGAGGAACTTCGCCGGGAGTGGTTGGAGGTTGTTCGTAACCACGGTATCGAGAAGGAGCCCCGAGATATCGGTATACAGAGGATTGGTGGGCGGATAAAAATGTGGCTAAACTACCAGGAGGAGCTTGATGTGTCCCTACTGGGCCATCATTTTACCCTCTACACCTTTGATTTTACGCCCTCGGCAGAGGCAGGTGACGAGGAGTAAGGAAATCGACGTATGACAGATAAGTTTAAGCCAGTACCGAGAGAGTGGCAGGTGGTCATGGATGAGGAGACCATCTCCCGCGCCATCTCTCGGATGAGTTACGAGATCCTTGAGAAGGATCGTGACATTAAGCACCTGGCTATCGTGGGAATCCGTACCGGGGGAGAGTATCTTGGTAAGCGCCTTCAGCAGGAGATTCAAAGGATCGAGGGCGTCGAGGTATCCTACGGAATTATCGACATCACCCTCTACCGGGACGACCTGTCGGCGGCGCAATCTCAACCGACCTTGCGGGGAACGGATCTTCCGTTCCGTATCGCGGGGTCTCGAATCGTGTTGGTAGATGACGTGCTCTTTACCGGTCGTACCATTCGTTCGGCGCTCGACGCGATAATCGATTTCGGGCGTCCCCGACGGGTGGAGCTGGCCGTGTTGTGCGACCGAGGCTACCGAGAGTTGCCGATTCAGGCTGATTACGTTGGAAAGGTCGTTCCGTGCCAGCGTAACCAATTGGTGCGGGTACGGCTCAGCGAGATGGGGTACCGTGATGGAGCGTATCTCATCGATCGGGAGGAGCGTTAGGCGGTCCCCCGGTTCTGAAGCGTCTCCTGGAGACTAAACCACGGTCTCAGCAGGTGGTTGAATCGCTATTTCAGAAACCCTTCGCAAATCGGATTTTTCGGAAGAATCTTTGCGAGAAACGGAGGTTACTCTCTTGTAAAGTTAGCTCTAGTGGGATTTACTCACTGCTCGATGGTCGACCACCTGTTGGGAATACAAGGGCTTTCGAAGAGTGAAATTTATCGGTACCTCGACACGGCACACTCGTTTGTAGAGGTATCCGAACGGGACATTAAAAAAGTTCCTACTCTCCGCGGAAAAACAATCGTCAACATCTTTTTCGAGCCGAGCACTCGAACCCTCGCGAGTTTTGATATCGCTGGTAAGCGCCTCTCCGCTGACACGATTAATGTCAGTATTGGCTCGAGCTCGGTTAAGAAGGGTGAGACGCTGCTCGATACCGTTCGCACGCTCGAATCGATGAAACCCGATGTCCTCGTCATGAGGCATTCGGAGAGTGGTGCCCCACATTTTGCCGCTCGGTGCCTTTCAAATACATCTGTTGTGAACGCTGGGGATGGTCAGCATGAACACCCAACCCAAGCGCTTCTCGATCTTCTTACGATGCGGCAGCACTTTAAAGGGCGAGGAATAGAAGGGTTGAAGATCGGATATGTTGGCGATGTTCGGCATTCTCGTGTAGCCCGGAGCAGTGTCTGGGCTCACCTCGCACTCGGGAATGAGGTTCGGCTCATCGGTCCCAAAACTCTGGTTCCAGAGGATTTCGCTCGTGGAACTTTTGGCCCTGGGATGGTTCAGGTGTTTGATCAACTTGAGCCAGGACTTGAAGGTCTCGATGTGGTGGTTGCTTTACGTATGCAGCTTGAGCGGCAGGAGGAACACTTCGTTCCCAACCTTGATGAATATAGTCGGGAGTATTGTATCAGCGAGCGACTTCTCTCTAAGGTCGCGCCGAACAGTATCGTCATTCATCCGGGTCCGATGAATCGAGGGACCGAGATAACGAGCGATGTCGCCGATGGTCCTCGGTCATTGATCCGGCAGCAGGTCACGAACGGAGTGGCGGTGCGCATGGCGGTTCTGTACCTCCTCGCTCGTAGCGTTCAATCCCTTGAGGAGGTTGCTCATGGCTAAGGCGAAACCAGTTGTTATTCTCGGAGGAAAGGTGATCGATGCTTCCTCCGATCGCGATGGTGAGTTCGATATCTTGATCGATGACGGAAAGATCGCGGCTATCGAGAAGCCTGGTGTTCTGAAATCAAAGGCGGACGCTGACCACATCGACGCCACGGGCCAGTGGGTGATGCCAGGATGCGTTGACCTTCACGTGCACCTCCGTGAACCTGGAGAGGAGTGGAAGGAGACCATTCAAACCGGCGCCGAGGCGGCCGCGCTCGGTGGCTATACCTCTATCTGTTGCATGCCGAACACTAAGCCGGCGAACGATTCACCTGAGGTCACCCGTTTTATCCTTGAGAAAGCAAAGGCCGCGGGCGCTTCCCGCGTGCTTCCGATCGGCGCCATCTCGATGGAGCGAAAAGGCAAGCAACTCGCTCCGTACCATGAGCTCGCGAAGGCTGGGTGTGTCGCGTTTTCTGATGACGGAGATCCGGTCGAGGATGCTGGGCTCATGCGTCGGGCCCTTGAGTGGTGCTTAATGCTTGGATTGCCACTCTCCTGCCACGAGGAGGATCGTAACTTGAGCTGTGGCGGATGTATGAACGAATCTCCTCTCTCACTCCGGTTGGGTCTGAAGGGGTTTCCAGGTGTCGCCGAGGACGTCATGATCGCCCGCGACATCGAGCTCGCTCGATTCACCAAGGGTAAGGTGCATATCTGTCACGTCTCGACCGCTCGAGGCGTCGAGCTCATTCGTCGCGCTAAGAACGACGGTATCAACATCACCTGCGAGGTAGCCCCGCACCACCTGCTCCTTAATGAGTGTTGCGTTGAGACCTACGATACCTCGTACAAGATGATGCCGCCCCTTAAGGGTGATGATGATATCGCGGGATTGCTTGATGGGTTAAAGGACGGAACGATAGACGCAATCGCGAGTGACCACGCCCCCCATCACGCCGACAGTAAGCTTGTTGAGTTTTCGCGGGCGACCGTTGGTATCCTTGGGCTCCAAACCAGCTTGCCCCTCCTCATGGAGATGGCCGCACAGGGGGTTATCTCTCGCACTCGTATGGTGGATCTCCTTTGTTCCGGTCCATGTCGGTCATTCGGTCTTGATTACGGCACGTTGAAGATTGGGCGAGACGCCGACGTCATCGTTGTCGATCCCGCTCGAACGTGGACCTTCTCGTCAGATGAGATACGGTCGAAGTCAAAGAACAGTCCGTTTATCGGACGCACGTTGACCGGCCAGGCTCTCCACACGTTTGTCGGCGGGCGTCACGTCGTGAGCGAGGGGCGACTGGTGTCAGAGTTAGAAAACGCCGTAGCCGCGAATTCAAAATAAGAGAGAGTGCGATATGAAGAACGAGCGACCACATACTGGAGCGCCTGAGGCGAGGGGAGAGATAGGCTACCTCGCGTTCGCGGATGGAACGGTCTTCAGGGGGAGGTGCTTCGGCGCCTTGCGAGGCTCCGGAGATCCAGTGACCGGAGAGTCGGTGTTTAACACCTCGATGTATGGGTACCAAGAGATCCTTACTGACCCCAGCTACGCTGGTCAGATTATGTGCTTCACCTATCCGCACATCGGTAACGTCGGCTGTAACGAGGAGGATGTAGAGTCCTCTCGAGTCTTCACTGAGGGGTTGGTCGTTCGCGCCGCGCATAGGACCCCATCAAACTTTCGTTCAACGATCTCCCTGCAAAGCTACCTCGCTCGCAACAACATCATGGGCCTCGAGGGGGTGGACACACGCGTTGTGGTCTCGCACCTCCGAGACCACGGAGCGCAGATGTCGGTGATGGCTGGTGGTGAGGGCATTAAGCCTGATGAGTTGGTTGACCGAGCGAAATCCCTCGGCTCGATGGAGGGCAAAGATTACGTCAAGCATGTCGCGTGCAAAGAGACCTACACATGGGATCATCTCTCATGGAGCTTGGCCCATGGAAATTCCCGGAAGCTCTCGCAAGAGCAGCTCGTCTCTCGGCCGCACGTTGTGGCGGTGGACTGTGGTGTGAAGATGAACATCCTTCGCCTCCTTGTTGACGTTGGATTTCGTGTGACGGTGGTTCCCGCTGGCACAACCGCTGATGAGATCATGGCGCTCAGGCCCGACGGGGTATTTCTCTCGAATGGCCCGGGCGATCCCGCGACGCTTGGCTACGTCGTCAAGCCGGCGAAAGAGTTGCTCGGCAAGGTCCCGATGTTCGGTATCTGCCTCGGTCATCAGATCCTCGGACAGGCGTTCGGTGGCTCTACCTACAAGCTCAAATTCGGCCACCGCGGTGGTAACCATCCCGTACGCGATGAAACAACGGGTAAGGTTGAGATCACCGTTCAGAATCACGGATTCGCGGTCAAGAAAGAGGGGCTCTCAAGCAAGGTTAAGGTCTCTCACATTAATCTTAACGACGACACGGTCGAGGGGCTTGAGTCGAAGGAGCTCAAGGCGTTCTCGGTGCAGTATCACCCAGAGGCCTCGCCCGGGCCTCACGATTCTCGATATCTCTTCAAGCGATTTTTTGACCTGGTCGTAGGGGCAGGAGCCTAACATGCCAAAAAGAACTGATATTAAATCCATCCTCCTGATCGGCTCGGGGCCGATCGTCATCGGCCAAGCGTGTGAGTTCGATTACTCGGGAACGCAAGCGATCAAGGCGCTCAAGCAGGAGGGCTATAGGGTAATCCTTGTTAACTCAAATCCCGCCACGATCATGACCGACCCGGAGTTCGCCGATAGGACCTATATCGAGCCGATCACGGCGGATTTCGTTGAGGAGATCATCAAGAAGGAGCGCCCAGACGCGGTGCTGCCGACGATGGGAGGTCAAACGGCCCTCAATACCGCGCTCGAACTTGAGGAGCGAGGGGTATTTGAAAAGTACGGTTGTAAGCTTATCGGGGCTAATGTTGAGGCGATCAAGACCGCTGAAGATCGCGATCTCTTCCGCAAGGCGATGGATGAGATCGGGCTTGAGTCCGCTCGCTCGATGCTCGCTACCTCGATCAAGGATGCCGAGGCGGCCGCGAAGGTTCTTGGATATCCACTCGTGCTTCGTCCATCTCGGACCCTCGGTGGTACCGGAGGTGGTATCGTAAAGGCAGCGGACGAGCTTCATCGTAAGGTCGGCATCGCGCTCGCGGCGAGCCCAAATCACGAAGTTCTCATCGAGGAATCGCTCCTTGGATGGAAGGAGATCGAGCTTGAGGTGATGCGCGACCTCAAGGATAACGTTGTGATCGTGTGTGGCATCGAGAACTTTGATCCGATGGGTGTTCATACCGGTGATTCCATAACGGTCGCTCCCATTCAGACCCTCACTGACAAGGAGTATCAACTCCTCCGTGACGCGGCGATTAAGGTTATGCGCCGGATCGGTGTCGATACCGGCGGCTCGAA
>JAIXPR010000138.1 GCA_027486155.1 Pseudomonadota bacterium
ATTATACAATCCTCATGAGTATCGATGGGGAGATGGCAAAGCCCGTATCTTGGATTTTACGTTAGAGGCCGATGGAGACTCGTTTCCGGGCGTGATTCAGACGGGGCAGCGTATTGAGATACGTCTTGCGGTCCAATTCTTGGCCGAAATTCAATCGCCGATCTTCGGAGTCACCGTCAAGACGAAAGAGGGGATGACGGTATACGGGGCTAACTCAGAAAGTCTGGATGCCGAGGTATTTCGGGAATTGGGAAGCGCATCCTCCGTCGTTCAGATGAGGGCGACGCTCAGTTGCTCTTTGGCGCCAGGGGACTATTTCATATCGGTAGGTGTCGCTACCTGCGCGGGCGGAGAGATCGTGCCCCACGATCGTCGCTTCGACGCCATTCATATTCAAGTGGCTCCCCAGCGAAGATTTTTCGGTATCTCTGACTTAGGGCTTCAGATGGATGTAGAGGAGGTCCGATCATGAACGAGTGGTTAGAACAAGCTGGTTACCTCTTCAACAAGTCGGACTCGTTGTGGTGCCGGTCTGAATTCAAGGGAATCGCCTATAGCGATGGTGATGAGTTCGAGCAGAGGATGGAGCGGATTCTTCATGGCGTTGAGGACAAATCTATTTTCTCGCCTGAGCTCGCGGCCGCGTGCGTCGACTGGCCAAGCCACTATCACTTGAGTTGCATCAGGGCGAATATTCTGCGTCCCTTCGAAGAGGGCTTGAGGGGCGTGGATGTGCTTGAGGTGGGCGCAGGGTGTGGGGCGATTACTCGATTTCTTGGAGAGGCCGGCGCGAATGTGTGTGCCCTTGAGGGGAGCCCTCGACGCGCGAGGATCGCGCGGATGCGCGCCGTTGACCTCCCGAACGTCACTGTCGTCGCTGAAAACTTTGAAACGTTTGGCGTGAACAGAAAGTTTGATGTCGTTACCTTTATCGGGGTGTTGGAGTACGCCAATCAATTTGTTCAAGGTGCTCATCCAGCTCGTGCCATGCTTGAAAAGGCTCGCTCAATGTTAAAACCCGGGGGGATGGTTCTGGTCGCCATCGAGAACCAGCTGGGCTTGAAATACTTCGCCGGTGCTCCTGAGGACCATGTGACTCGCCGCATGTTTGGAATTGAGGAGAGATATTCCCCGGACGGCGTGAGAACGTATGGACGCGCTGAGCTAGCCGAAATCGTCCGCGACGCCGGATTCGCGCATGCGCGTTTTTACGCCCCATTTCCAGATTACAAATTCCCCGTGACTATTTTTTCCGAGGAGGGGATGACAGCGCAGGACTTCGACGCAGCATCTGTGTTGAGTGGTTCAATTTTTTCGGACCGCCAGTTAACAAGCTATCTCTCGTTTGACCTGCCGCGGGTATGGGATGTGGTGGTTCGAAACAAGTTGGGTATGGATCTGGCGAACTCATTCCTCATGGTCGCGAGTAATGTAGTTCCGGATCAATCGACCGTACTCGCCTGGCACTATAGTTCCGGTCGGACGCCGAAATTCTGTAAGCGCCTTTGTTTCCAAAGGAATGAGGCCGGAGACATTCGGATATCCGCCAAGTTATTGAGCAGTGCGAGTGGTCCGTCCATTACCGACGAAATTCGGATCGAGTTGGAGAATGACGCGCCGTATGTCCAAGGGACTCCCTTGGCGGCGGAACTTCGTTCGTTGCTCACGACGGATGGCTGGAGCATTGAACAGGTAGCCCAGTTTATTAAGCGGTACCTTCATACAGCGGAGGCCCTCATGCGGAGGGAGGGGTTTGAAGTATCCATGTCATCCGCGGAGCAGATGATACCGGGCCGTTTCCTAGACCTGATCCCCCAAAATATCATACGAAGCGATGCTGGTGACTCTTATCTGATCGATAAGGAGTGGGTTTATCAAGAGGAAGTTAATGTTGCCTGGCTCGTGTTCAGGGCTGTTTCGGGGCTTTTAGTTTCGCTGCCGGTTGCGGGTGTCTCGGTTACCGAGTTTTCGAACAGCAGGCTGGGATTCATGGTGTCGCTCTATAATGCTCTCGGCTTCGGTCGGTCTGAGGAACAGATTCTTGAGTTAGGCCGAAAAGAGGCTCACCTGCAGAGTCTTGTACTGGGTAGGCCCGTTGCGGCAGATTCGTGGGGGCCTCACGAGGCGCTTTCGCTGACGGGCGGCCTGAAAAAAGGACCGCTGTATGGCTTCCAGGAGATAGTCGAGGGATATGCATCTTTGCAGCGGGAGGAGATGGCGAGGGCTGACCAGTTTTCCACTCTTCAAAGCGAGTTACATCTCACCCTTGAGATCAACAAACTTCTCGAAAATCTGATACACGAGCTTGAGAAAACTATTCAGGAGAGCCTCTCGTTCAAAATTATGAGTTTCTTGCGCGCCCTCAAGGCCGGGATCCTCGAGCGATCATAGCATAGGGAGCTGTTGCCCTTAGTGCAGATGGTCGTGGTTAGATTCGAGAATAAAAGACCGGGGCGCTCAGTGGTGACCCTCTCGGCCGGTAGTGGCACTCTCACACCGCCGGTGCGGGATTACTGTAGTGGCTGAAACATCGCCTCGTAATCCCGCATACTCTGCTCAATAACAACGTACGCGGTCTTACGATTATGACCTCAACCTTCGGCTGGGTTTTAGCTTCCTGCTCCTGCCTGTAGGTGCGGAGGGAATGGAGGATGGCGGCGATCGTTGATGGTCCAAACGGGGGCAGGGCGGTTTTCGTTATTTGCCCGCGGTTGATGTAGTTATAGGTGCTCACAATTCCTGGCACTTTGTGTAGTAAGCCATCGCTCCATTTGCAACGTTCTCCCTCGTTTTTATCCCTGGTGATGTGCGAGTCGCCAATATTATCTTAGATGGGGGTAGTCAATCCCGCTCGTAGACGTTGTGGGACGCGTTGTTTAAAAATAAGGTAACCATGCCTAGCCCGTCGAGGTTTGTTCTGAGGAATTTGCAATCGTGTTGGGGTGGAGCGTCAAGTTCGTTCTAGGTATGTCTACATGAAATCCTTACACGGTCTTCGCGGAATAGCGGTTATGTATGTACTGGTCTCCCACCTGGGGAATGCCGGTTTGTTTCTCTCCCCTCTGCACCACAACGCGATTGGTAAGGTAGGGGTGTGGATATTTTTCGCTCTCAGCGCCTTCCTTTTGACTCATAACATGGTCGAACGTCTCAAAGGGCAACGCCTCGGAGTCGAAGTGATTGTGAGGTTCTTTATTCACCGAGTCTTTCGGATATATCCACTTTACATAACTGTTCTGCTACTACACCTACTATCCGAGGATCTATCGTGGTCAGAATTCGCTCGCCACATATTGTTGCTGGATGGGAGGGGGGAGCTTTGGGCTATCCCGGTCGAATTTACATATTATCTTTTTGTACCGGTTATTGCTCTTGGGGTG
>JAIXPR010000414.1 GCA_027486155.1 Pseudomonadota bacterium
CCAGGCGCGTTTGAAGCTTGTCATTGATGACGCCCCCGCGCTTATCTCCTACATCGGCTCAGACTGCAGATATGTGTTAGTAAATCGGGCCTATGAGCTCTGGTTTGGAAAACAATCTGAGGAGATGGTCGGCAAACCGGTGGTTGAGGTGTTGGGGTCCGAAGCGTGGGATGTCGTGGGACCGCGTATAAAGGAAGCTCTGGCCGGAGAACGGCAGATCTTTGAGGGCCCGGTAAGCTACCGCGAAGGGGGGCTTCGCTGGATCTCCGCGACCTATACCCCCGATTTTGATCCTGCGGGAAATGTTCAGGGTGTCGTCACGATGGTCGTCGACATCACACAGCAGAAGATCGCTGAGGCCCGTCTTCGAGAGAGCGAGTCTTACCATCGTTCACTCTTTGAAGCTTCCGGTGTCGGGAACGCTGAGATCGACCCAAATACCGGGCGTTTCTTGCGGGTCAATAAAAAATACTGTGAACTTGTCGGATATTCCGAGGCGGAGCTCTTAGAGCGGAAGACCTATTTGGAGATTACGCATCCCGAGGAACGGGACCAAAATCGTGAACTCATAGAGCGCTCTATTCGTGGCCACACAACCGCGCTCGAGATCGAGAAGCGATATGTCCGCAAGGATGGCTCCGTGGTGTGGGTTCATGTCACGACTTCACTGCAGAGACAGATGGAAGGGCAAACCTTCCGGCTCCTTAAGGTGGCTCAGGACATCACAGAGCGGCGGAGAGCTGAGGAGGAGCGGCAGAAGTTCGTGTCTCTCGCCGAGAACAGTACGGAGTTTATCGGTTTTTGCGACCTTGGTGGTACCCCGATCTTTGTGAATGACGCGGGCCTTCGTCTGGTGGGGCTAGAAAGTCTGGACGAGGCAAAGAGACTTCACGTTCGTGATTTATTTTATCCAGAGGATCTTCCCTCTGTCGACAAGAGCCTCCTTCCTCGAGCATTAGAAGGTGGACGGTCAGAGGCGGAGGTCCGGTTTCGGAACTTCAAGACCGGGCAGGCTCGTTGGGTTATCTGTAACGTCTTTCCCATCAAAACCTCAGCCGGAGAGACTGTGGGGTTTGGAACGGTGAGCCGTGACATTACCGACCGCCGAGAGACAGAGGAGATGCTGAAGGAACCCGACAGACGAAAAGATGCGCTCCTCGCGACGTTGGCTCACGAGCTTCGCAATCCATTGGCGCCAATAAGTAACGCGCTCCAGATCTGGTCCCGTGTGGGAAGTGATCCTCAACAGTCGACCCGGCTGCGGGAGATAATGGAGCGACAGGTCCAACAGCTCAAACGTCTTATCGATGATCTCCTTGATATCTCTCGGATCTCCCGCGGAAAAATTCAGCTTCAGAGGGAGCCGTTGAACATCGCCTCCATCGTAGAGGGCGCCCTTGAATCGGTGCGGCCGATGATTGACGAGTCGCGGCACACCGTACGGGTACAGCTTCCACACGATGTCGTGCGGGTGGAGGGGGATAACGGTCGATTGATGCAGGTTTTCGGCAATCTTCTCAACAACGCCGCAAAGTACACTCCGAGGAACGGTCAGATCGGCGTGCGTGGAAGGATTGATGGTAGTTTCGTGGAGATCTCGGTGTACGATAACGGGTCCGGGATTCCAGCGGAGATGCTAATGAGTATCTTCGAGCCATTCACCCAGGTTCACCACAACCTTGATCGCGCGCAAGGGGGGCTTGGTATTGGATTGACGCTCGTCAAAACGCTCGTGGAGATGCACGGGGGGAACGTCGAGGCTCGGAGTGAGGGGCCGGGTAAGGGCAGTGAATTCCTCGTCCGTCTCCCTTTACTCAAAGCTATCGCCAACGGAGTGAGGCCTACGCGACGGGAGGGGGCGACGGAGACGGTTTCGGTGGGACGTCACCGCGTGCTCGTGGTTGATGATCTGAGGTCCTCTGCCGATACCCTGGCGATGATGCTTGAGGGATTGGGACAGGACACTCGTATCGTATACGATGGCGGTTCGGCATTGACCCTCGCGCAAGAGTTCGATCCAGAGGTTGTAATCTCGGATATCGCCATGCCAAATATGGATGGCTATCATCTGGCCCAGCGACTTCGTCGCATGGGCGGACGACAGCCATTTCTCGTCGCGCTCACAGGATATGGACAGAAGCACGATAGGAAGCGGGCATTCGACGCAGGATTCAACGCGCATCTGGTTAAGCCTACTTCGATCAATGACCTCCGATCGTTATTGCGATCTTTCGAGATCGGGGGAGCTCATGTGGAACGGGTGTAGATGAGGGTTCGGAGGCCCGATCGCCCTACAGGTGTGTGATTCTAATCCTGAGCGCTTCCTGGATTCTACTCAAAGGTTCACTGTCGGAGAGGTCTCCCCGGTCGCGTACCATCGCTTCGATGAAGTCGCACGAAAGCCCCGTCATCTCGTGTAGGTGGTAGGTGGTGAGGCTCTGGATCTCCATCTCCTCTCGTAACGCCTGACCTATGGCGATCTGAGAATCCTCAACGGAAAGCAGGAGGGGAGATGGAGAGTCGAGATCGTGAGCCACAGCTCGTCGTAGCGCCGCAACGGGAATATGGGTGAGCTTGGTAAGTTCGTCGTTTTGACGTGGGCGTGAGGAACGATTGATACCTTTATGTTCTAACATTGGCGTCACTTGAGAACTTAGAGTGGCGGTAGTTTCTTCAATGTGACCTCGGATTTCAAGAAGAAATAGGCCCATGTGTGCCAATCAAAGACCTCGGGAAAGTATTTCTTGAGAGCGATAGCCTGCATAACCACGAGAGCCGCCATGAGGAGAAACATCCCCTCCGAGCGTAGCCGGGCACCGGAAAAGAATACGGCTACCCAGATAGCGGGCGCTCCGCCACAAAACGCGAGCGTCACGACCATAAACTCCGCGAGCCGGGGACGTTGACCCCGTGAGGATTGGGAGACCAACAACATCATCATGAAGCTGACGAAATTGATTGTGGGTATGTAGGCGAATATGAGGGGCACCCTCAGATAGTGGGAGAGTGCGTACGTGGTGCCGGCAACCAAGAGAGGCGTAATCAAGGCCGCTATGAAATCACGTGACTCCAGACTCCGAGGCTTCTTTTGTTCAAGGAGGAACATCTGCACAGCGGCATAACCGTGCGGAGTCTGAACGACTTCGAATGAGACCCGCTGACCAAACAACGGAGCGGTTCGTTGCCAATTAAGAACGTCTCCCTCCGTAAAGGCGATCGCCTGCTCGTTGCCGTCAGGCAACACGAGTCCCGTATGGAGAGAGAGGTCATGAGAGACTATGGTTCCGGCGTATGGCATATCGTAAATCCTCCTCAACGTTATGAGAAGGGCGCCTCTCTACGCAACCGTAAAGGTTATATGGGCCTCTGGGAATTTAGATCCTTGGGTTTATCGCGGCGTGCCTACCGCTCCACTGCGTCTGTGTGGCAACGCTCTCTACGAATCTTTCGTAGGTTTACTAGGCGATCTCTCAGAGGGACTAAGAGTCTCTTTTTCGAAGGAGACGCAGTGCCCTCTTAAAGGGAAGAAGGTAGAGCTTGAGAGGGGACGAATAGAGTTGCTCCTCGCCATTTCCGATACCGAATTCAACCGTCTCCTTCTGTTTTGGAACATAGAGAGAGCCGAAGAGATAATCCCAGATAGCGAGGATGAATCCGTAGTTTTTGTCCCAGTGGCGTTTCGCTTTGCTGTGATGAATCTGATGTTGAGCGGGGCTAATAAGAATCGTACTGAGGAGGGGGCCATAGGAGAGCCAGATGTGCGAGTGCCTGAGATGATATCCCGTGAGAAAGAAGAGGTAGGTGGCGACGCCGAGTCCGTAGACGGCATATACAGAGATGACTGGAGACACGAAAAAATGAGCCAGGGCATCGGCGATGCCGGTCAGTATACCCACAACTGACACTGTGAGTATGTCGTCGAGTGGATGCATCCGGTAGACGGTAAGGGGGGTAAGCACCTCCGCAGAATGGTGCACCTTGTGGAACTCCCATAAGAGAGGAAACCGATGCATCCAGTAGTGGGTTATGAACATCCCGAAATCAGCGATGAGAGCGAGGATAATCGAGAAGACAATCGTTGCCCACAGCGGAGAGAGATCCGTCATGACGTAAGGGCTCCATACCGTGCCGAGAGCGGCTTGAAGGTGGCCGGATACGAAGAAGCTGAGTCCCGTGAAGGGTGAGAGGATTACCGCATAGAGAATCGCGTTCAAGGGTAAATAAATGTAATCGACCATCGCTGAGGTATGGGTGTACACTTGCCTCGGGAGTATACCCTCAGCGATTCCCTTATCTTCGTCGCCTTCGCGAGATTGTTTGAGGTGGATGATGAGCGCGATAAGCACACTCGTCCCGAGATAGAGTCCGAACGCGCGACTACCCGGATCGGTGAAATACCTCAGCGGAGCAAGGAGGATGTTGGAGAGAGGGGGTAGGTAGTCCATACTCTAAGGGAGATCCTACACCGATGACTATTTCTAGACGAGGGCTAATACTTTTTTCACTTCTGCTCGCCGCGGCATGGGGTGCGCTTGTCGTATATGGGCCGAGTTGCCCCTTGTGCATAGTTCCCTCCGGCGACTCCGGAGCTACGGAGCCTCCGAGTGATCTAAACGCTCCCAATCCCTTGCCTCTCACCTCAACGGTTGAGCTTGAAAAGATGACGTGGATGGAGGTTCGCGACCGGGTGGCGGCGGGCGCGACTCGGATTATCGTTCCGACGGGCGGTATCGAGCAGAACGGACCCTACGTGGCGCTGAACAAGCATGACCGTGTCGCCAGAGCGGTAAGCCTTCGCGTCGCCGAGCTGCTCGGGAATACACTCGTCGCGCCGACGGTTTCATTCGTTCCTGAGGGAGGATTTAACCCCCCATCAGGGCATATGCGGTATCCCGGTACGATATCCCTCTCGTCCGATACCTTTCAACGGCTTCTGGGAGACATTATCACGAGCTTGAGCCTGCACGGTTTTAGAGAGATCGTGGTTGTTGGTGATAGCTTCGAGAGTCAAGCCGATATCGTGCGGGCGGTTACTCAACGAACTCCGGAGAATACGAACGGAGCCACGGTGCGATACCTTTCTGAGTTTTACAACTATGATGACGTGCGCTCATTCCTTAAGGAGCGGGGCATACAGGAACGGCCCGAATCTTTCCATGAGGAGCTCGCCTTCTCGTTACAGCTTTTGGCGATCGATCCTGACGCTGTGCGATACGATGCGCGTATGCGAGGGGCGGGGAGAACGCTTGGTGGGATCGATCTTGGAAACAGGGAAGCGTTGACAGCCCTCGGTAATGAGATCCTTCAGCGTAGAGCGGAGCAGGTGGTTCGAGCGTTGAGGTAGGGCCCGCGGGGAGTCGGGCCCTACCGTGGCCCTGATTGATGTGAGGTATCGAGAGTTTCTTGGCTCTCGTTATTTCAACTGGTTAGGAGGGTGAAGCTCAACTGTCGTAGGATAAAGATCCTTGGAATCACTGCCGAACGTGCTTAGATAGATGAGTGATGGGGACGGCGAACGTGCCCAGCCTTTGTCTACGGTCAGTAAAAGGTAACGGTCAGTAACGTGAAATTTAGAGATTACTACGAGGTGCTTGGTGTATCGCGGTCGGCTACTCCTGAGGAGATCCAGAAAGCCTATCGAAAGCTCGCCCGAAAGTACCATCCCGATATTAATAAAACGAAGGAGGCTGAGGATCGCTTCAAGGAGATAAATGAGGCGAACGAGGTCTTAAGTGATCCGGAGAAGCGAAAGAAGTACGACACCCTTGGGGCGAACTGGAAGGCGGGTCAGGAATTCCGCCCCCCTCCGGGGTGGGAGCAGGCCGGAGGATTCGACTTCAACGGCGGTGGCATGAACGGCTTCAGCGATTTCTTTGAGGCGTTCTTCGGAGGGGGTGGCTTCGGCGCTCAAGGATTTGGGGGGCAGGGCTTTGGCGGTCAGGGTTTTGGCGGTCAGGGCTTCGGAGCCGCAGGCACGCGGAGGGCCCGGGGTCCTGAAGCGGTCGAGGCTGAATTTGAGATATCGATTGAGGACGCCTTTAACGGCGCGACGAAACAGATCCAACTTCGAGATCAGAGCGGCAAGACCCGGTCACTTACCGTGAAGATCCCTGCTGGTACGACAGAGGGTACAACCATGAAGCTGGCTGGAAAGAAGGGCGAGGGCGATGTGTTCCTCAAGGTGCGGCTCGCTCCGCACCCTCGCTATTCGGTGGCGGACCACAATTTGATCGTTCGGCTCCCGGTCGCTCCGTGGGAGGCTGCCCTGGGGGCGAAGGTAGAGCTTCAACTGCCCGATGGGGGTATTAAGTTGTCGGTGCCTCCGGGATCTCAGAGCGGCGGTAAATTGCGTGTTCGAGGTCGTGGACTGCCGAAACGAGGAGGCGAGCGTGGGGATGTTATCGCGGAGCTCAAGGTAGTTGTGCCCACGGATCTCACGGCGTCTGAGCGAGAGATATTTGAAAAACTCGCGAGCGTGTCGAGATTTAATCCTCGAAGCGCGGCGTGAGACTCGAAAAGTAAGATAGTCGTGATTACTAAAGAATAAGGCAGACGTAACTGTAGGGGAAAAGAAAACAGGTATGGATTTAAACCGATTCACTCAAAAGTCTCAGGAAGCTCTTCAAGACGCGCAGTCCCAGGCCGTTCGACGTGGCAATACGGAGGTTGATGTTGAGCATCTCGTGGTGAGTTTGCTCAAGCAACAGAACGGCCTCGTACCCCGTCTCTTCGAAAAGATGGAGTTGCCGGTTGAGCCGTTCCTCGCCGAAGTTGAGAAGGAGCTCGATAAGCGACCTAAGGTTTCGGGTCCAGGTATTGAGCCAGGAAAAGTATATCTCACCCCTAAGCTGGGTCAGCTCTTCGTCAAGGCTGAGGAGGAGGCTAAGCGCCTCAAGGACGAGTATGTCTCGGTAGAGCATCTTATGCTCGCCGCGCTGGAGAGCGATCCGAAGGGAGCTTTCCGAAAGATCTGCGGGACCTTTAACCTCACGAGAGACCGATTCTTCGCCGCGCTCAACGTGGTGCGGGGCAATCAAAGAGTGACGAGCGCCAATCCGGAGGAGACCTACGAAGCGCTTGAGCGATACGGTCGTGACCTCGTGAGAGAAGCGAGTAAAGGAAAGCTCGATCCCGTTATCGGTCGTGACGGCGAGATTCGTAGAGTGATTCGCATCCTCTCACGGAAAACCAAGAACAACCCGGTTCTCATCGGAGAGCCTGGTGTCGGTAAAACCGCCATCGTTGAGGGGCTCGCGCAGCGGATCGTTCGAGGTGACGTGCCTGAGGGTCTGCAGGATAAAACTATCTTCGCGCTCGATATGGGTTCGCTTATCGCCGGGGCTAAGTATCGTGGTGAATTCGAGGAACGATTGAAGGCGGTCCTTCAGGAGGTGAAGAAGTCGGAGGGGCGTATCATCCTCTTTATCGACGAACTCCATACCATCGTGGGCGCTGGTAAGGCGGAAGGCGCTATGGACGCCGGCAATATGTTAAAGCCGATGTTGGCTCGCGGCGAGCTTCATTGTATCGGAGCCACGACCCTTGATGAGTATCGCAAGCACCTGGAGAAGGACGCCGCGCTTGAGCGACGATTTCAGCCAGTGACGGTCGATCAGCCATCGGTTGAGGATACCATATCGATCCTTCGTGGCGTGAAGGAACGATTTGAGGTTCACCACGGTGTGCGTATTCAGGACAACGCGCTAGTCGCGGCGGCGACTCTCTCGCACCGCTACATATCAGAGCGATTCCTGCCGGATAAAGCGATCGATCTCGTCGATGAGGCGTGCGCTACTATCCGAACGGAGATCGATTCGATGCCAGCTGAACTCGATGAGGTAACTCGTCGTATTATGCAGCTTGAGATCGAAGAGGCCGCTCTTAAAAAGGAAACGGATCAGGCGAGCAAAGATCGCTTGAAAGCGTTGGTCGATGAGTTGTCTGATGCTCGTACCCAAGCGGACAAGATGCGTTCGCAGTGGCAGAAGGAGAAGGACGCGATTCATACCCTTCAAGGTATCCGAGAGGAGATCGAGCATGTGCGCCGAGAAGTTGAGGTAGCCGAACGGCACTACGATCTGAACAAAGCGGCTGAGTTGAAGCACGGCAAGCTCCCACAGCTTGAGAGGAAGCTCATTCAGGAAGAGGAATCCATCTCGAGTGACACCGCGACCCGGTTGCTTCGCGAGGAGGTCACCGAGGAGGAGATCTCCGAGATCGTCGCGCGGTGGACCGGAATTCCGGTGACACGTCTCATGGAGGGAGAGAAGGCGAAGCTGCTGAAGCTCGACGAGATCCTTCATGAACGTGTGGTTGGTCAGGACGAGGCGGTTCAGTTCGTCGCTGATTCAGTTCTGCGCGCTCGCGCTGGGATTAAGGATCCCAGACGTCCGATCGGTTCCTTCATCTTCTTGGGGCCTACCGGTGTTGGTAAGACCGAGTTGGCGAAAACGTTGGCGGAGGTCCTCTTCGATAGTGAGCAGAATCTTATCCGCATCGATATGAGCGAGTATATGGAGAAGTTCGCTGTCTCTCGATTGATCGGCGCCCCTCCGGGATACGTCGGATACGAGGAGGGTGGGCAGCTGACTGAGCAGGTCCGAAGAAAACCATATAGCGTAATCTTGTTCGATGAGATTGAGAAGGCGCACCAGGATGTATTTAACGTACTCCTGCAGATTCTTGACGATGGTCGGGTGACTGACTCGCAGGGGCGTGTTGTCGACTTCAAGAACACGGTGATCATCCTTACGTCAAACATTGGCTCTCCACATCTCCTTGAGGGGGTTACCTCTTCGGGAGACATTAAGGAGTCGGCGCGTGAGTTGGTGATGCGCGAGTTGCGCGGTCATTTTAGGCCTGAGTTCCTGAACCGAATCGATGAGATCGTGCTCTTCAAGCCGCTCTCGCTTGCTGAGATTACCAAGATCGTAGCGCTCTTGGTTCAGGACGTTCAGAGGCGTGTCGGTGAACGAGGAGTCACCCTTGAAGTATCTCAGGCCGCCACGGAATTTATCGCGAGAACGGGATACGATGCCGTGTACGGCGCTCGTCCGTTGAAGCGGTTCATCCAACGTGAGCTTGAGACGAAAGTCGCTCGTTCTCTGATAGCGAACGAGTTCCCAGCCGGCTCAGTCGTTAAGGTTGACGTTGTCGGTGATAAGCTTGAGGTCTCTCGGGTCGCTGAGGGAGCTGCTGACCAGAAGGTAGTCTCGATGAAGCGCTAAGACGCAAGGAGGTCAGGACGAAAAGGGTGGTTGTCCCAACGACAGCCACCCTTTTCGCGTTTACAGCCCCTAGTACCTTCAGCTAGTTGCCAGTAACGCAACGTGATTACGCCCCGATTCGTTTAGCCACGAGCGTCACGCGTCGACCCTCCCTCCGGGAGAACATCGCATATGGTGCTGAACGATATAGGTCCCGCGGAGATGGTGACCCTTGGCGTGATTTTTGGGGCGGTGGCTCTCGGCTTAACTGTTGGGCTTGTGTTCAACAGCGGGAGGGCGCGCCGTTCTTGGTTCCAAGGGCAAAAGAGAGCTGCCGAGGATGCTCTCCACGAATTCTCATCGAAGATATCGCTCATTGAACATAAGCAGCGAGTGTTAAGTGTGTACACGGGCGAGTATTTCGTGACTTTTCAAGAGGCGGGATGGGATGACCTCCACACACTTGTGGAGAACCTCAGAACGATAGAGACCTCGTTACGGGTCATGTGTGAACAGCGCCGCTATGGAGAGGTGTTGGATCTGTGCGACTACCTTTTTGGACGGTGTTCCGAGGAAACAGGTCGGCAGTTGCGTGAGGCCTACGACGGGCTCTCCTCGGTTGAAAATTGGCGTGAGGAATCTCGTGTCATTTTGTTACGGCTCATTCAAGCCACCACCGAAACCGCTCACAAAAGCGCCGAAGTCGGGATCGCTCGAAAGCGCATCAATAGAAAGCCGACCCTCCTTTCCTTAGCCGACCTGAGGGATTCGATGGGCGATTTCTAGCTGGGTTGATCCCAGGGGGACAAGGCAAAACCCCTCTCGTCCTAGAAAGAATCGCTGACTTTGACGGCTACGGATGACGGGAAATGAGAACCGTGGACGGTTATCGGTTCACGTCATCCGGTAAACGTCCTCGTCATCGATCATTTCAGATACGTTTGAGAATAGTCGCCCGATTTGCAGTCTGAGCGCTTTTTTCTGGCTATCGCTATCCTTTCCCCTATGCGACCCGATCGGTGAGCTGTCCGGAATGCTCGCTGACGTTGACGGCTATGGGTGACGAGAGACGGGAACCGTCGATGGCTATCGGTTTACGTTACACGGTAAACGTAATCGTCATCGTCAGCGAATTTTTGAAGTGCGTTCCAAGGTGAGACTATTGGTAGGTTTTGTCTCATCCCCCTCAGGATAAGAGGCATAACTCCGCTATCGCGTGCTTTTGACTGGTCTTACTAGGGAATCGAGGCAAATCTCCACGTGAACGTGCGCGTGAACACCAGTTACACCTGTAAAAACAAGCGATTAGGTTCTGTCATGCTCGGGCCGGAAATTCCCCTTATGTCCGGATGATCAGCCGCCGATATTCCAAGTGGCTAGGAAAACACTGGGGAAAGGTATGTCAGACGCACATCCACCTAAAACAGAAGAGGCTCCCGCGGATGGAGCTCCTAAGAAGAAAAACAAAAAAGTGATCTTCATCGCTCTCGGTGTCGTGTTCCTGATAGCAGGAGCAGGGGTTCCGATGTTTCTCATGGGAGGCGCTCCCGAGGAGGCCGCTGTGGCTCCGGAAGAGGAAGAGCATCATGAAGAGGAGAAACATCTTGAAACCGCCGATCTAGGCTCCTACGTTGTCAATCTGTCGGAGGCTACATCATTCCTCAAAGCTCACCTCCTCGTGGAATACGACAATGCGGTCGTCGAGAAACAGATGCATCCGCACGGTGAGGGAGAAGCCGCCGCTGAAGCTGAAGGTGGTGGAGGACACGGTGGAGGAGAGAAGGCTGGTGCTGCTCCGTTACCGGAATTTATGGCAAAGCGAGAGATTCAAGTTAAGGACACTATCCTCAAGGTTCTTTCATCGAAGAAGTCCGAGGACGTGCTCACCGCTGACGGCAAAGAGCGCCTCAAAGATGAGTTGATTGAGGGTTTAAATGAAGCTGTCGGTTTAGAGGAGCCTCCTCTCACCGCGGTCTATTTCACCGAGTTCATTATCCAGTAATAGATAGGCGCTTGGGAGACCGAGCGCCTCGCGTATCTCTACAAAGAGTTCAGCAAGAGCACGAGCGTACCTAGGTGTTTTCGCTGCTCCATCGTCCCTTCCCACGTGAACGTGCTCGTAAACGTGAACGTGAACGTGCCCGATTAGGTTAACGCTCGGATCAACCTAAAAACTGCCTGACATTCCCCTGAACCTACCTGTCTAACGCCCGCTTGAACTCCGCGTAGGAGTTCTTGAGAGGTATCTTCGTGCCCTCTTTGGTGAGCGCTTCCGCTAATTGAGGGGGCATCTCAGGCTCTTTTCCAATCGCCGTGGCGACGGTGCTCGCGAATTTAGCGGGATGGGCTGTGGCGAGTACGATGCCTGGATGCGACGAATGTGCACGTTCTCGGTAACGCTCAAGGGCAAGCACACCGACCGCGGTGTGTGGATCGAGTACATATCCCGTGTCCTGATATACACGAGAGATCGTGGCAACGGTTTCCTCGTCGGTGATCCGCGCCCCTGAGATCGCAGCCCTCATTCGGCCTATCTCATTCCCGTAGAGGGAGAGGAGCCGAATATAGTTGCTCGGATTCCCCACATCCATCGCGTTAGAGACCGTCTCGTGAGAGGGGTGAGGAATGTAGTTCCCCGAGCGCAGATATTCCGGGAATGGGGCGTTGATATTACACGCCGCGATAAAGTGAGAGGCGGGCATGCCCATGAGGTACCCTATAATTCCGCCGGTGAGGTTGCCGAGGTTTCCACTTGGAACCGAGAAGATAGGGGGCCCAAGCTCTTGGACCTTGAGTGACGCATACACATAGTAGAACATCTGCGGAAGGAGCCGCGCGATATTAATTGAGTTCGCTGATGTGAAGGCATGCCGCTTCGTAAGGTCGTTATCGGCGAGCGCTTGCTTCACCAGGGATTGGCAGTCATCGAACGTTCCCTCTACCTCGTACGCGGTTACGTTATGACCAAGTGTCGTCATCTGCTTCTCTTGCACGAGGCTTACCTTTCCTCTCGGGAAGAGGATGGAGACCCGGATCGGAGGGCTCGATGAGTCGTCGAAAAAGGCGTTCGCCACCGCGCTTCCGGTATCTCCTGAGGTGGCCACAAGGACCGTCAGGGGTTGTTGTGGAGAGCCGAGAAAATGGCGGAAGAGTCGCGCCATAAATCGCGCCCCGAAATCTTTGAACGCGCAGGTCGGCCCATGAAAGAGCTCCAGAATTTGCGTGGTGTCTGAGATCTTTCGAAGGGGAACGTCAAAGGTAAACGCCGCGGAGCAGAGGTTCTGCAGCGCGGCATCAGATACCTCGTCGGAGAGAAAGCGACGAGCCAACTCGAACGCGAGTTGAGGGAAGGGGAGTTCGGCGAGTTGCCCAAGGCTTTGGCCCGGGAGGTTCGGTAACTCTACGGGAAGGTAGAGTCCACTATCGGGGGCAAGTCCACGAAGGACCGCTTCTGACCATCGGTGCCGAATGGAGTTATCTTTTGTTGAGAACAGTTCCACACCTTACTCCCTATGAATAACGGATGTGCCGGTGGAATTAATCTGCGACACGTACACGTTCGATTGAATCTCAAGAGCCGCGAAGGCGCTTCGCATCGCGAGCCCCACGGTATTGGCGGCTGCCTCTGATTCGGTCAGCGCGAAGAGAGAAGGTCCCGATCCGGAGATGGAGCATCCGGCCGCTCCTGCCTCAAGGGCCGCTTTCTTGGCGGCAGCGTATCCTGGAATGAGCTGCGCTCGCTCGGGCTCAACGATCTTGTCCTCGAGCGCTCGCCCCATGAGGCGTACATCGTTCTGGTAGATTCCCGCGACAAGCGCGGCGACGTTGCCCCATTGCGAGATCGCCGACTCAAGGGAGACCGATCGTTTGAGAACTTTGCGAGCGTCCTGGGTTTTGAGCTCAAGATGTGGGGATAAGACGGTGACCCAGGCGTTGGATGGTGTTGGAAGGTGCACCACGTCGAGTGGATCGTAGCTTCGGATCAGCACGAACCCTCCGAGGAGGGCGGGCGCGACGTTGTCCGCGTGGGCGGCGCCACACGCTACCCGCTCTCCCTCCATGGCGAAGGGAAGGAGCTCTTCGCGTGAGAGCGGGGCTCCAAGGATTTCGTTTGCCGCGACCACCGCGGCGACGGTGCTTGCGGAGCTTGAGCCGAGACCACTTCCGATCGGGAGCCCCTTCTCAAGGGAGATATCGATCCCGGTTGTGGCGAGCGAGGAGAGTCCCTGCCCCTCAAGGTGCTTGATCAGGGCGAGCACAGAGACGCCGGCGGTATTCTTGTGAGGGTCCCTACTGAGCACTCCGTTATCGCCCACGATCTCAGAGATCGTTACGCCAGGTTTCTCCGAGCGACGAGCGGTGACGGTGTCTCCCGGCGCCGCGACGGCGAATCCCAGGACATCAAACGCGGAGCCAACGTTGGCAACGGTCGCGGGAGCAAAAACGGTTACTGAACGCATATGAACTCTGATTTAGCTTGCTATTCGAATGATGTCCGCGAAAACCCCCGCGGCGGTGACCTCGGCTCCGGCTCCAGGTCCTTTCACGACGAGCGCGTTTGGGGTGTATCTGCGGGTCGAGAATGCCACGATATTGTCACTTCCTGAGAGCGCGCAGAACGGATGGTTGAGTGGCACGGCGCGAAGACCTATCTCCGCGCGACGCTCGACACAATCAATGAGCGCTCCGAAGAAGAGACGCTTCCCGTGCTCCCGAGCCTGGTTCACCTGAGCCTCAAAGTGCGCGTTGAGTGTAGGCAGCCTCTCCATGAATTCATCCACTGACCACGTAGACGCCTCGGGCGGAAGGATCGGATTGATCGTTACCTGAGATTCCTCGAAAGGAAGCCCGGCGTTGCGCGCGAGTATCAGAACCTTTCGCGCGACGTCCGCGCCGGAGAGGTCGTCTCGCGGATCTGGTTCGGTGTATCCAAGCTGTTTCGCCTCCCGCACCGCGTCGCTGAAGGATCTCCCCTCATCGAGGGAGTTGAAGATAAAGCTCAACGTTCCGGAAAGCACGGCTTCGATGCGATATACCTGGTCGCCACTGCGCACCAGGTCTCGCAGCGTGCTCAAAACGGGGAGGGCGGCGCCTACACACGTCTCATGCAGGAACGGAGTGCGACGCTCTTGGGCCGTGGATATGATCTGGTTGTAGAGATCGATGCCGGCGGAGATGCCCCGTTTGTTCGGTGTTACGACCGCGATGTTCTTTCGTAAGAGCTTGGCGTAGTGCTGGGGGACCTCCTCGCTCGCGGTACAATCGACGAACACGCAGTTAGGCAAGTTAGCCGCATGGATGTGATCGATAAGGTCGGAGAGGATGAGAGCCGGAGATGAGTCTGAGAGTTCGATGGTGAAATCGAGCGCGTCATCGCTTTCTTTCGCGAGGACCATCTTTCGGCTGTTCGCGAGCCCCCGCAGTTGAAGATCAATAGCGAGTGCGTCTCGTAATACCTCTCTCTGCGACTCAAGTTGCGTGAGCAGCGTTCCCCCGATCAAGCCCGTGCCGATGATCCAGAGATTGATAGTTTTAGCGCGATTCGAGAAGAACTCATCGTGGAGCGCGTTGAGAGCCTTTGTCTCGTCCTCATTCGATATGACGGCGGAAACGTTAAGCTCTGACGAGCCCTGAGCGACCGCGACCACGTTGATGGCGTTAGACCCAAGCGCGGTAAAGATCCGAGCGGAGATGCCGGGTGTCTGTCGCATTCGCTCACCGACGATGGAGACGATGGCGAGATCTTCCTCGACGACAAGGGGAGAGATCATGCCAGCTTGAATCTCCAGTCCGAACTCTTCGCCGATCGCCGCGCGAGCGGACTCGATCGATGAAGGGTCGATCGCGCAGCATATGGTGTGCTCCGAGGACGCTTGCGTGATGAGGATGATGTTGATTCGAGCGGCGGCCAGGGCTTTAAAGAGTCGCGCCGCGGTTCCGGCAACTCCGACCATTCCACTCCCCTCTAAGCGAACCAGAGCGATGTTGCTGATCGAGGAGATTCCAGTTATCGGGTAGGGGAGAGTGGCGGCGTTCTCGACGATCCTCGTTCCCAGACTATCTGGCTTTAGAGTGTTCTTAATGATGAGAGGGATGTGCGCGTCGATCGCCGGTTGCATCGTAGGCGGATAGATCACCTTGGCGCCGAAGTGACACAGCTCCATCGCCTCCTCAAATGTTATCTCTGGGATCGGGAAGGCCTTCGGTACCTTTCGCGGATCGGCGGTGAGCATACCGTCAACATCGGTCCATATCTCTATCTCATCCGCGCGCAGTGCGGCTCCGACGATGGACGCGGTGTAGTCTGATCCGCCCCGTCCGAGTGTCGTCGTGAGCTCAGTGTGCGAGGAGCCGATGAACCCTGTAATAATCTGAAGCTTCGGATGAGAGGCGAAGTACGCTTTGGTGGCGGATTCTGTTTCCTCTTTGTTGGGGCGGGCGTTTCCAAATGCCTCGTTAGTCCACACGATCGCCCGAGCGTCGAGCATCTCAGCGTCAACGCCACGAGAGATGAACGCCTCTGAGACGATGAACGCTGAAAGCCGCTCGCCGAAGCTCATGATAAGATCCAGAGTTCGAGGGCTGCACTCGCTGACCAGGGTAATACCCTGCAGTAGGTCGCCCAGCTCATTGAGGGTTACCTTTGCGTTGGCGAGTACGCTGCTTCTGTGAGCCACGGGCACCAGGACGTCGATAGCTTCAAGGTGGCGCTTCTCAAGGGCCTGGAGCGACACCTTGTAGGTGTCATCTCCTTGAGCCGCTAGGTGGGCTAGCTTGATCAGGGTGTCTGTAACCCCTTGAAACGCCGAGACGACGACCCCACGGACCTCGCCTGGTCCGTATCTGTTTGAATCTGTCACAAGGTCGATAATGGACGATATGCGCTCTGGTGTGCCAACGGACGATCCGCCGAATTTGAGGATTTTCACAAGCTTCCTGCCTAACGTACGTACGAAATTCCTATCTCTTTTAAGGACGTTATCACGATCGCTGGGGGTGAAGGAAAGGGAGAATGCGTAGGGGGCGAATCGGGGTGAAAGGATTTGAACCTTCGACCTCACGGTCCCGAACCGTGCGCTCTAGCCGGGCTGAGCTACACCCCGATATTCCTCAATAAGATAAGGCTATTAACGGCTTTTGGCAAGAAAACCTTACTGCCTTGGGCAAAGTCGCAATCATTAGGCTACAGGCGGAATCGGTTCGTCCATAACCCCAATAGATCCGCCCAAGGGGTATGGCTTCCGTGAGTTCGTGGAGGCGTTTCACCAGACGGGGGATATGAGCGGTATGGAGCAGAATAAAGCGCATCAACACGACCATCATCAGCAGCACGACGCGGCGGTCCGTGATGACCTCACGTGGACGCAGTACATCACCAATCTCGCCGCCAACAAGCTCGCTCCGCCGAAATCTCAAACTTCCAAGGTTCTCGAGGATTTCCTGACCCGTTTGAGCGAAGAGCTCTATGTAAAGGGGGAGGGGCGAGTACGCGAGCGTATTCAGAGTGGAGATAGTGAGGCGCCCGAGGACCCGGCGTTTCAATCCCGAGAAGCTCCCCGGAATGGTGGGATTGCCGATAGTGGCCGCGTCTTCACGGGTGCCTCGTCTCCGGGCGCTGAGGAGGTTCTCGTTCGCAATCAGGACGCTCCTCAACTCAACGTCGCGACAGCTGACATGGAGGACTTCTCCTTCGCGCGTAATCAAGAGATCTCTCGTCCTACAGGCCCCGTTCAACAGCTTCATAACGAGATTATCGCCGGCAGTCGGTGGGTTGATGTGTTGTGGAACTTTATCGCTACACATCAGAAGCGTCTTATCGACGCGGATCGTCTGGGTATCGAGCCCTCCGAGCGGATGGATATCCAGGTCGAGTTGATTCGACAGATAGCCGCTTCGTACGAGAAGCTTGATATGTTAACCCGCCTTCCGGATTCCCTCAGTGAGGCGCGCGAGCTTAAGGTTGTAGACGATATTCGCACGATGGCTCTCGTCTACGTTACGAGAAGTATGATGGACGTCGCCTCCCCCTCTGAGATCGCGGATGACGATGAGACCAATCCGCCAAAGCGTCGGATCATCGAATTCCCCCGTTCCGTGATTAGCCCCTATGAGGGGATTCAACCGATTGAGTTTGACCCGAACGAATTACTTTTGAACGTGTAAGGTGAGTGACTGATATGTTTCCAGTACTGAATCGATACGACGAAGTGTTTCAAATTGAGATGGATGGGTGGTGTTTCGGCATCACGAACTATCCCGGCGAGGTATCGGCCCAGGTGGTTCATCGGATTATTCGCTTGCTCGCCTCCTCATTTCAGACGGCGATTGAGCACAACGTTGTGTTTGATATCCTTGACCTCGCGTCGAAGTTCTCCATCGCAGCTCGTTGTCTCGTTCATGAGCAGGAGATCGCGTACGGTATCATCGCGCAGCTTCCAAATCCGGCGAACCTCCATGAGGACCAGCAATGCGTGCTCGGTCTCGTCATCGATAAGGTCGAGCAGCGGTATCCAGGCGTACTCGATACGTTCTATAAACGTTGGCAGATCGGAACGCGCGAAGCCGCGTAAGTGTCCCCTCTACGGGCGGCCAGTTCGTCCGACTGGATTAACCTGATAGCACGTTGAAGTCGAGAGCTTTAGATAGAGCTTTCCACTCGCCTGGGACGTAAATAGTCCTTTTACCACCCCGTAAAGTGCAGTAGAAACGACCCGTCTACATCGGCTCCGGTAGTCTACGAGCCCCACACTGGTAGGAATCTATGCGTATACTTATTGTCCTTACACTTGCCTTGTCTATCTTCGGCGTAAATCTTGCGTCAGCCACACCAAACTGCCGCAGCTGTCCGTACACCTGCAATGATCTCGGCCTCGGAAAGAAGGATTGCAGCTTTATCAGTGAGGCGAAGGGTATCTGTTGTTTAGACCTCACGCAGAAGGGGCTCGAGATCGCCGCCGCTCAAGAGGCCGCGTTGAAAGCTAACGCCGCGAATCAAGCGAGTCAGTGTCCACGTGGATTTACACCACGAGAGCGCCGGTGTTCCGATGCCGAGCGCGCACGTGGGTGCAAAGATATGCGCCTTCCGAATGGGCAGGGGTGTGTGAAGCCGTAGAGGGGGCGTCCCATCCTCGTCACTCGGGAGGGCGCCCGTCCTCGGTCGCCGGAAATGTCAGGGGTATGCAGTATCGCCTTTGCCAAACGTAACGCGGCGGTCGGGGACGACCGCCCTCCCATTGGCGGTCCTTCGGGAGGGCGACCGTCCTCGGTCGCCGAAATATCATGCACCTGCTCTAAAACGGCCTATACCTCACCCCGTACTCCGCCTCTAATCTGATCAGGCGTTCACGGATCGAATCGAGACCTTCCTTCTCGGCGTGATAGATAACTCCGCCGCGGAACGGAGGGAATCCGATCCCCATCACCGTTCCGAGATCGATCTGTTTCTTGGCAAGCTCTCTGTCATCACCCGCGACTCCATCGTTGAGGCACTTCATCGCTTCATTTACCAGATGCAGCACGAGGCGATCGGCGATCTCTCCCTGTGAAAGCCTCTTCGCGGGCTTCTGCGGAAGTCCCAACGCCTCGGCGAGACCGTTCCAGGGAACGCTCTCCTTTCCTTGATAGGTGTAAAATCCAGCGTTGTTCTTTCGGCCTTTGCGATCGAGTGCCACAAGCTTGTGCGCGAAATCGGGAACCGCCATTCGATCACCGTACCCGTCCACCATAATCTTCGATACGTGCGCGGCGACATCGAGCCCAACCTCATCGAGCAAACGGATCGGCCCCATCGGCATGCCGAAGGCCAAAGCCGCCCGGTCGATCTCCTCGATCGAATGTCCCTCCATGAGGAGGTAGACCGCCTCGTTGAGATACGGAATCAGGATGCGGTTGATCAGGAATCCGGGAACATCTCTGACAACGATTGGAAACTTGCCGATCTCAGTGGTAAGCGCCGCTACCTTAGCGATCGTTGCTTCGCTTGTTTTCTCACCGCGAATGATCTCAACCAGTGGCATCTTCTCTACCGGATTAAAGAAGTGCATTCCGATGAACCGCTCAGGATTAGAGACCGCCGTAGCCATCTCAGTGACGGAGAGGGATGAGGTGTTCGTCGCGAGGATGCTGTCTGGACGAACTCTTCCCGCGATATCGGCGAAGATCTTCTTCTTGAGGTTCATGTCCTCAAAAACCGCTTCGATCACGACCCCCGTTCGACCCATCGTCGGGCTCGCGAACTGGAGCCAGTCGATCCGATTTGAGATCGCCGCGCGCTCGAATGAGGAGAGATACCGGAGCTTACCGAGCTCCTTCGTGAAGTGATCCTTGCCTCGTTGAAGTCCAGCATCGCTGGTGTCCTTCACAATCACCTGATGATTGCTCTTTGCGAGTGACCCCGCGATGCCAGCTCCCATCGTTCCCGCTCCGATGACGAGCGCGTGAAGATCAGCGACCTCCTTGCGAGCCCCCTTGCCGAGACCTTTCGCCGCTTCCGTGAGGAAGAAGAGGTGAACGAGCGATTTGCTTTCAGGGGTAATGATCAATTTTCCAAGCTCTTCGGCTTCAACCGCGAGGCCGCTCTTTCTCCCTCGACCGAGGCCAGCAACCGTGACCTCAAGAGCGCTAACCGGCGCCGGATAGAATCCCTTCGTTTGTTTAAGGAGCGCCTTTTTCGCTTGGTTCTTTACGATCGAGCGTCCGAGTGGATTCGATGAGAGCACTCTATCGACGAGTGGGACCTTTTTGCGCTTCGGTCGCTTCGTGCCGCGCGCGATCTCCTCAGCTCGAGCGAAGAGGTTCTCCGACGAGACTAACTCATCTACCAGGGATGCTTTGTACGCCTGCTGTGCCTTGAGCGTCTTCCCCGCGAGAATAATATCGAGCGCCTTCGGAAGCCCCACAACGCGAGGCATACGGTAGGTGCCACCGAATCCTGGAAGGATTCCGAGCTTCGTTTCCGGTAACCCAATCGAGCTCGATGGCGCATCGGAGATAATTCGATATCGACACGCGAGGACCATCTCGCATCCACCACCAACGCACGGTCCCCCGATCGCGGCGACCGTGACGCATGGTAGATCCTCGAGCATGTCGTACGCCTCCTGTCCCTCGGCAGCGAGAGCCGCTCCCTCACCGGCTTCGGTGACGCTTTGGATGAGCGAGATATCGGCTCCAACGCAAAACGAATCGATCGATGGCGCGCGAATGACCAATCCCTTGACCCCGGCAGCTTTGACCTCCTGGAGCGCTCTCTTGAAGGACGAGAGTCTTGAGGGGGTGAGAGTTATAGCCCGCTCGTCCGGGCTCCCGAGCGTGATCGTCGCGACCTTGCGATCGTCTGAAAACGTGAGCATGACTGAGGGGGATGTTGGAGAGTTGATGGCTGCGGCGTCGGTCATCTCGTTTCTATTCCGTTTAATAGGTCTGCGTGGTTCGTCATCCCATGGGCGACAATAACAAAGGAAGCTATCGGCACGGGAGGACGTTCAGGAAAGAGCGTTCTCATGTCGCCCACTTCGGTCACGATATCAGGGTGTTGGATTGTGTGTCGACATAGTTTGTGAGGCTAGGTAAACTTGGGAGATGACCTTTAACGTGCCCGCCAATCGCGACTCATCAGTGGACCCTCTCTGGCGCGCATTTCTCTCATCGATCGGAGGGACGGATTACATAGTTGATGTCGCCAGGAAAGCGTCGGCGGCGATCCTGGAGATCTACGCGCGAACCTCTATCTCCCATAACCGCAAGGATGATGGATCTCCGGTGTCGGAAGCGGATGTGGCCGCCGCTGAGGTTATTGAGCTAATGCTCGCAAAGACCGGACGGCCGGTCGTGTGTGAGGAGGGTGCGCTTCCCTCCATTGATGGGCACCCTTTGTATTGGCTCGTCGACCCTTTAGATGGAACGAAGGAGTTCCTCGCTCGAAACGGCGCGTTCTCCGTTAATATAGCGCTCGTCGCTGGTAACGAACCGGTCGTTGGCGTTATCGCTATCCCCGTCACCGGAGAGGTCTACGTCGGTGTGAAGGGTGGGGGATCCGAGCGGTGGTACAACGGTGAGCGCACATCCATCTCAAATCGTCGCACCTCGTCATCGTATATTGCTGCCTCCAGTAGATCGTTCGGTTCGCCAGAGATCGACGCATGGCTTGAAACGTTTGGGGTTGGAGAGCGGCTTCGGTGTGGCTCCGCTATCAAGTTCTGCCGTCTCGCGGAGGGCAAAGCCGACATCTACCTTCGTTTAGGTCGAACAATGGAGTGGGACACCGCCGCCGGGCAAGTGATTATCGAGGAATCCGGATGTCAGCTCGTGACACTGCCTGATCACGCTCGGTTGCGGTACGGAAAACCTTCCTTCGCTAATTCGGATTTCGTCGCTTTGCGCTCCGATATCGAACTCCCCAAAGCTGTCATCTCCTCATCGAAGGTGGTTAATCAATCGTAGAGACCTTTACGGCCGGTACAGATCTGTAGGCGCCATCTGATTACACCGATCGAGCTGAGACGAGAGTGACTTCCTGCGCTCTGTTGTTAATGGCCCCATCTCCAATGTGGAGCCGAGCGCGCCATCAAAGTTCTCAAGACATCCGCGGTCGACCACCTCAGGACCAAGAAACGCCGGGCCTTCATCCTCTCCCGGATTCATAGGCGCGAAGTGAGACCTCTGCGCGGCGATCTCTCCTACCTGCGATCCGATGCATGCTGGCGCAACCGACGCGCTCTCGAAACACACATCGCGTGTCTCGGTCGGACGAGAGAGACACGCTCTGACCATTTCAGAGCACTGATCCTCATCAACGGCGTGCGCCCCAGTCGCGACAAAAGCGCCACAAATAAGTGATGAACCAAGGGATAGGATATCAATGTTTCGCATGCCCCCGATCGTAGAGAGAAGGGGCGAGGATGCGCATGACGGACCGCAGGGTTTCAGAGTGTCCAGGAGCCGGGATGCAAGAGGGGACTATTCCTTTCTCGCGGGTACAACAAGTACCGGTTTAGATGAGGCTCGTAG
>JAIXPR010000392.1 GCA_027486155.1 Pseudomonadota bacterium
CCTACTCCTTGGAATCCTCATCTCAGCTTCACTCATATCGACAAAGGGCACCGATAGAGCGGAGCACCTCCAACGCCTGATCTGTTTAGGCGCCTGGATCATCTTACCCCCCTTAAGTGGATTCGCGGTGTGGTTCATCGGGCGTCATTCCCTCAAGCACCTTCAGAGCTGTAGCGAGATGTTCGCGGGGAGTCGGTTCGGCGTGCCGCTCGATTTCGCGCTCATCTCCCTCCTCGCCATCCTAGGACTCCTCCCATTCGCACTCCGCTTCGATTTCTCGCGCATCGAGGATCTCTTCGCGGCTTCCATTTGTCTGATCGCGGGTTTGACCCTCCCTCACATGATCGTATCGCATCGCATGAGCGAGATAGTGCCCCCTCGGCGAAACACTCCAGCATAGAACCGAACGTCTACTGGAACGCTCCCTGAACGATGACCTTGGTTACAGAGCGCCCGTTTGAACGAACCCCTTTGTCGTCAATTAAAACGACCGTGGTCGTGATCTCCGCGTCCACGTTACATCCAACCTCAAGGGGAGCGCCCTTCGCGTTGGCTGTAATCCGCAACATCGCCGGGTTTTCAGCGGTCGGCGTGATACTCTTTAATCCACTGACGTTACCTTTTGAGAGCTGTTGCAAGATCGGCCTCTGCACCAACACGCGAACGCCCACAAACGCCTGCTTGTATCCCTGGGAAAGGTAGGTTTTTCTCGCCTCGGTAGAGATTATGGCTCCAAGGGTCCGGGACGATGGAAAGACGCATCGCCCCAAGGGCGCCTCGACAGCGGGAGGGCTGAGCGCCTCAACTCTCGAAATTCCAACGATACTCGATACAAACAGAGCAACGGCTGCGATGACAAAACGTTTCATACGGATAGGCTCCTTTACCTAGTCGTTAATCCTAGTAAGGTTTATGGGGAAGAGTTCTAACGAAACGTTCACGAGGGGGTTACAAATGGGAAACTCCTCTAGATCTCGCGTGCGCCGAGAGCCAGTGAATTTTGAGCGCACTTGGGCAGATATCTGACAACGCCCGATCTTCTTCGCTTAGGCGGACACGGCGATAGGGGCCTGCTTCTCATCTGATGTGATGGCGTACGCCCTCCCCGTTGGTAACTCACCGGGCAACACGATCAGCTCCTCACCGAAGAGGAGACGGTGATTCAAGGCCGGATCACCGAACGGAGCGTACGGAGCAAACAGCTCACCCCGAATCAATACGGACGAACCTATCTTGAGATGCGCGAGGGCGTGACTCGCTTGAGCCTCTCCGAGCACGACTCGATAGAGCCCCCTCTTTCGCTCTTCGTTACCCTCATCGCAGAAATCCTCCTCAACCACCAAGCTGAAACCCACGGATCGCTCCTCACCAGGAAGGGGGAGCCCAATAACTTGTGGCGATCGAACGACAGTTCCGTATGCGATGATGGTGGTCATGCGGCATCCTGAGTCGGTAAAGGTATGCGGGTGGTATGACACAATCCGTTTCTATCTTTGGGATGCTAAGGAATCAGATCTGAATGGGGGATGGTTTCTTGTTGATGCAGGCGCAGCGCATCTGACTTGTGGAAAGTCAGAAAATTCACAGTCCCCGACCAGGTACGAGACGGACAGCGGGCCCTGCGGGTAAAGCCGAATAGGCAAAAAACCCAAGGGCTGGGCGGGGAAACTGTCGGGGTTGTCAGAGGTAGCACCCAAACCGTTGACAACGTCTTGGGGTGGCCCAGTCTAGCCAGTAACCAACGGGGTAAGATACGAGCGATGTCGTTAGCACTGGCTATCCCGAAATAAAATTAAACTGAAAAAGCCCTTTCCCGCATGATTTTGTTAAACGGAGAATATCTCTCGTTCAAAAAATCCAGCAAACCACCCCTACCGTGCAGCGTCAAAGGCTATTCGGTTTGCTTAATCATCGCTCGGGTACCTTTCTCCCAGCGCAAGCCCCAATCTCGTAGTGCAACCAAAGTCGTTTTAAGATCTTGACCCTTCTTCGTGAGCCGATAGGCACGATGCTTTGTTCCATCTGGAGAATCGCACTGCTCAATAATCCCCCTTAAGGTCAGCCTCTCCAATCTTTCGGATAGCAAATTGCTTGGAATTTTCTCGGGAGATCCAGCGAAGTCCTTAAAGCGGGATTTTCCATGGAGTAAATCCCTGACGATGAGTAACGTCCACTTATCTCCCACAATATCAAGCGTGCAGGAAACCGGACATGGAGAGCGTCGCGGACTCGATGGGTTGAGCCTTTTCATTTCTTACGTACAGAATCGTCACACATCACTTGCGATCTTAAAGTAATGTGCTTTACATTTGCAAGCAACTATGAACACCAACCATTCATCCCCAAGATTAGACGTCCCTGGTGCTGGGCTGCCTTGGATAGAACTGCAGGTGGCGAGGGGAATCTTTCGGGTAAACTTGGCCATGGCTAGTCGACCGAAAAGCGCGAAGAGCATCGTCTGTGAACAAAAAAGCATTCTAATAGCGGCGGAATCGGTATCACCCCATCGACTATCTCAACAGGTTCTTATTAAACGATTACCTGGGCTGGAGGACAGTAGTCGCTATTGGTCTGTGTTAATGACCCTATCGCACCTTGCGATAGTAAATCAGGCGGTTCGAACGGCGATTGATGGATTGTTGCGAAACGAGGTACCTCGCATGCCAGCTAGCACAGCAAGCGTAAAACCCCAGGTCGGCGTAGGCTTAGAAGCTATGCGAGAGTTTATAGACTCATGCAATCACTTAGTGTCGCTCCACGTATCTGATGATGATTTGCGTACGAGACAAAAATACCCCCACCCTTGGTTCGGGCCGCTCGATGCACGCGGATGGTACTTCTTCGCAGGGTTTCACATGAGATTGCACCGCAAGCACATCCTCGAGATCTTAAAAAGATTACCAGGCGATGATGAACCTTCCACGAAAATGTCGTAGTGCGACGTAGTATCTACATTCGTGCAACAAC
>JAIXPR010000283.1 GCA_027486155.1 Pseudomonadota bacterium
GAGGGTCCCACGGGTCGAGCGCCGGCGCGAGGAGAACGAGGCGCCTGATATGAGCGCGCTCATCAGACGGGATTTCGTGATACGCGTGAAGACCGATAAACGCTCCAAAGCTACTCCCCATAAGGGTCAAATCGGTGAGGCGCGTCGCTCGAATGAGCTCCTTCACGCTATCCACCGCGGCTCTAGGCGATAGCTCCGCCAGGCTCGGCACGCTGATGGATGGCAGTGAGATATCGTATCCTCGAGCGCTAAAGTGCTCCTGGACGAGTATACCCTTTCTAGAATCGGGACCGGACCCTAAGCCGTGAAGGTAAATGATGTGCGGTTGGGAGGACATGACAGCAGCCTGAATTTTTCTTTCGAGTAGCCGTCTTTCATGCTACACGATGGAAATCGCAAATAATTGTAATTGTGGTGTTTTTTCTTACTATGAATCGTATCCTCTCACTCTCCCACAGACTCCAGCCCGTTAGAGCCTCTAAAAAAGTTCTCACCGGTCTTATGGTAGGCGTAAGCCTTCTCTCTAGCATGCTCCCGTATGAGACGCGAGCTGAGAGCGCACCGGTGTCTCCGGGCACCCGTTTAGCGGATGAACTCTCGCAAGCTTTTGAACAGGTCGCTGAGAACATCACCCCATCCGTCGTAACGATCTCCACCGAGACGAAGGCAAAGAAGGGCGGCCCAAAGGGAACCGAGCAACTCCGAGATTTCCTCGGCGAGGACTTCTTCGACAAGATGGTTCCTTCCCCACAGCGCGGCTTGGGTACCGGAGTAATCGTCGACGATCAGGGACACATACTCACGAATAACCACGTGATCGGAGACGCCGACGAGGTAACCGTTCGGCTCAGCACAGAGAAAAGCGTGAAGGCGAAGGTGGTCGGCGTTGACCCTCGTACCGATCTCGCCGTCATCAAGATCAAGGTAAAGGAGGGGCTTCCCAAATCAGCGAAGCTCGGCGACTCCGACAAATTAAAGATCGGAGAGTGGGTTGTTGCGGCAGGCGCGAGCTTCGGACTCGATAACACGATCACCGCGGGGATCGTCTCCGCCAAAGGGCGCGCGATCTCAGGTGGGGCGCAGTATGAGGATTTCATTCAGACCGACGCCGCGATTAATCCAGGAAACAGTGGCGGACCGCTCGTGAATCTCCGTGGAGAGGTCGTTGGCATCAACACCGCGATCGTTTCGAAGTCGGGGGGCTACATGGGGATCGGCTTTGCCATCCCAATCAACATGGGTCGCCAAGTTATGGAGAGCCTCATCACCAAGGGCAAGGTTACCCGCGGGTGGTTAGGTGTAGGAACTCAAAACCTCTCAGAGGATCTCGCTCAGTCATTCAATTACGAGAGCACTGAGGGCGCGCTTGTTGGACACGTCGATCCGAAGGGACCGGCAAAGAAGGCGGGACTCAAGCAAGGCGATATCATCGTGCAAGCTGGCAAGGAACGGATAAAGAACGTTAACCAGCTTCGGAACTACATCGCTTCGCTCAAGCCTGGCGTTGATCTTGAGGTCACCGTTATTCGAGGTGGCGACAAGCGATCGGTGACGGTTGAGATCGGCGAGCTCCCAGTTCAAGCCGAGGAGGGCCCTGAGGTCGCGACCGAAGGTGAGAACGAGCAACTCGGACTCTCCGTTGAGCCGCTCAATGAAAGCTCCGCGAAACGTTCACGAACAACGAGAACCGAGGGTCTCGTTATCACCGAGGTTTCTCCGCAAGGACTCGCCGCCAAGGCTGAGATCCGTCCGGGGGATATCATCGTGAGCATCAACGGCCAAGAGATCACCACCATCACTCAGTTCAAGGAGGCTCTCGCCAAGGGCGACCTGAAGAAGGGAGTCCGGATGGTAGTTGAGTCGCAAGGGATGGAGCGGTTCGCGTTCTTGCGACAGCAAGGTGGCGAGGAGGAGGCGGAGGAGTAGTCCCCTCCGCTCAACAGCACGCTACCACGGACGGCCCCATCGCTTTGCTGGGGCCGTTTTTTTATTCACGCACCTCGTCCCCCGTCAACACACCTCCAGCGGCGACCGTATGTCCCGAGCTGGGGTCAATCACGATCAACGCGCCAGCTCGGCGGTCGTCACTGAATGGCACGGCAGTCAGAGGCCGAGCTAACGACATGGTAACGACCCCAACTTCATTGAGCGTTAATGCGCGTCGATCATCGACATGCTCATACGTTCCGATATCAACCCTTCGATCAACACGTTCGATAACACCCTCCGTGAGGTGGCCACCTATCCGCACAAGGTAACGTTCCCCGTCACGAAGAGGACGCTCATCCATCCAGCAGATCCGAGCGTTAAAGCGCGACATGGTAGAGAGCGGAGCCTCCTCTCTTGAGAGGATATCTCCACGCTGAAGTCGGGTCGTCCACGGCACCTGAAATCGCGCTTGCGTCGCGCTCGTCCGGACGACGAAGCCCGCGGGCACGCTCAATCTCTCAACCGACAGCTCCTCATCTCCGGGGCTTGAACGAAGTCTATCTCCATTCCCCAGAGAA
>JAIXPR010000255.1 GCA_027486155.1 Pseudomonadota bacterium
GGCGAGCGCCTCATGTTCCATAGAAGCCATGCGACCGATGGGGCGAGGAAGAGGGTGTAGATAGCGTGCGAAACGATTCCTAGTATGCCCGCAACAGCGAATATCGCTATCGCTCCTCGATCGAACGCGTTCGTTGTGAGGCGGGTGAGTGAGAGAAAGGCGGCTGCCGCACACAGAAGGGTAAAGGAGTATCCGCGGGCCTCGGTGCCATAGAGCGTAAGAGGGTAGGAGAACGCCACCAGTGTCAGCCAGATCACTGACCATCTACCGACAACCTCGTTTCGCTCTCGGCGAATGCTTCTCCCTCGAGGTATGAGGAGAACGAGGAGCATCAGGCTAAAGATGAGGGAAGGAAGACGATAGAGTATCGCCCCGTGACCAGGCCCGCACACCCACATCCAGAGGCTATTGAGGATATGGTTGTTGTCGTGCTTCACCGTCGTCAGTATCCCAACGGGGTTCGGGAGCTGAGACACCTTCAGCAGGGACCACAGTTCGTCGAGCCACAGCTCGCCGGTCGAGGCTGAGCATCGTAGTGAGACCCCCGCGAGTAGCGCTCCACACACGACGAGCAAGCCCCATGGGAACCGGTGTCGAAACGATGACGCATTCAGGAACGTGTCAGACATTTGACACCATTAAAGCCTGGTAAGTGCTAATATTTATTGGCGTTTCATGTAGCACGCCTCTTGCTTACCACGTCTGTGCAGAGGTGGATATATGCGATTACTCGATACACTTTTTGACCGTTCAGTGACAGGGCTCTCTCGCACCATGGATCTCACGTGGAAGCGAAATCAGGCGCTTTCAGCGAATATCGCTAACGCCGAAACCCCGCAATACCGAGCTATCGACGTCTCATTTGGTAATGAGCTTGAGAAGGCCTTTGAGTCACAAACAGGCTCCCTCGCTCAAACCAGTCCAGGACACATCGATACTCAGTCGACGAGAGGGGATACCTCCAAATTGGTCAACGACCTCTCCGGTCCAACGAAACCGGACGGCAACAACGTTGACCTCGACCTTCAAATGGGACGTCTTGCGCAGAACAGTGGTGACTACGCGAACGCGGCGCGCCTCATTCGGAGACAGATCGGATTACTTCGGACGGCTATACGGGAGACTAGATAGGTATGAGCAGCATCAGCCCGATTGAAATCCTCGCGAACGGAATGGCGGCGGCGCGTATGCGCGTTAATACGCTCGCGTCCAACATCGCCAACGCTGAGACGACACGCACAGCGGATGGTGGACCCTACAAACGCCGCGATGTTGTCCAGGTGGCGAAGCCGATCCCCGGAAGTTTCTCCTCCGCGCTTGACCGCCTCTCGATGCAGAAGCCCGTTGTGACCGCCGTCGTAGAGGACCAAGCCGAGCCTCGCATGGTTCACAGCCCGGGGCACCCCGACGCGGACAAGAACGGTTTCGTCGCCTATCCAAACATCAACGTTGTGCAGACGATGACCGACCTTTTGTCAGCGAGCCGTCTGTATCAAGCCAACGTAACCGCTGTGGAGACGGCCCGAAATCTTCAAAGCGAAGCGAGCAAGATACTCACTCAGGCGTAGGAGAGCTAAGGTATGTCTATTAACTCTATTAATCCACTTCTGCCGAACTTGGCTCCGATCAAGTCAGCTACGCAGCAGGCTCCGAAAGTTGAGGAGGGCGCTGGGCAGAGTTCATTCGGCGATATGTTGAATAACGCCCTCAAAGAGGTGAACGATCTTCAAACTGAGGCGAATACGAATATTGAGGGACTTACTCTTAAGAAAGAGGGCGTCACACCTCATAGCGCCATGGTGGCTCTCGAAAAAGCCGATGTCGCGTTTCAATTAATGAACGCTATTCGCGGCAAGATTATTCGCGCCTACGAAGAAGTAATCCGTACACAAGTTTGATTTAGTTTTTAGAGGAATACAGTGGCTCTTTCGATCGATCCTAAAGCGATGCTCATGGGGTATATTGAGAAATACCTCACCCTTCCCCTTGGCCATAAAATTATCATACCAGCGCTCTGCATCTTTCCGGTGTGGGCTCTCGTCTATGTGTCGAAGCTCGCGACGGAGCCGGATTATACCGTGCTCTATTCGGACCTCGCGCCCTCTGACGCGGGGGCCGTCATTGAGCGGCTCAAGGAGATGAAGACGAAGTACAAGCTTGATGGCGATACGATCTCTGTATCGCCTCCCGATTCTGTTCATGAGTTGCGTATTAGCCTCGCCTCTGAGGGGCTCCCTAAGACCGGCACTGTCGGTTTTGAATTGTTTGATGGAACCAACTTCGCGACCACGACGATGGGCGAGTTAGTGAAAAAGCAGCGAGCGCTTCAAGGTGAGCTTGAGCGAACCATTATGTCGCTCGACTCGGTTCTTTCGGCCCGTGTTCATATCTCCCAACCTGAGAAGACGATCTTCGCGAAGCAAGCCCAAGAAGCTGGTGCTTCGGTTCTTCTAAAGATTCGCCCTGGGAGTGAGCTTGATAAGAAGCAGATTCGCGGCATCGCGAACTTTGTGGCGAACGGTGTTGAGGGACTTAAGCCTGAGAACGTGACGATTATCGATGTATACGGAAACCTTCTCACCCCTAAGGATGATGAGGGTGATGAGCTTGGCGCTGACGCTACCCGTCTGACCTACACACGGGAGGTTGAAAAAAGCTACGCCCAGCGGATTGAGACGATGTTGGCCAAAGTCCTTGGTCCAGGAAAGGTTGTCGCCCGAGTCACAGCGGACCTTGATTTCTCGTCGAACGAGAGAGAGGAGGAGAGCTTCGACCCAGGAGGGCAGGTAACCCGTTCAGAGCGTGTGGTTGAGGAAGGGGTAGGCGGCGGAACCGCTCGGGGTGGCGTGCCAGGGGTGGCGGCTAACCTGAGTAACGACCCAAATCTCCTTTCGGCACCGGGTGGTTCCTCAGAGTCAAATTCACGAAGGGAGAACGTGAAGAATTTCGAGGTCTCGCGAGCGATCGTCAAGAGTTCACAAGCCAAGGGTAAGCTCCTTCGACTCTCGGCGGCTGTATTGGTCGACGGGAAGTATGAGGACGTTCCACTTTCAACGAACGGATCGGTTGTTGAGGACGCTGTAGCGGCCCCTCGCACCGAGAAGGTCTTTAAGGCGCTTTCGCCTGAGACTTTGGCGCAAGTTGAGGGGATTGTGAAGTCGGCGATCGGGTTTGACTCCGCGCGTGGTGATGTGGTGACCGTGGAGAACATTCCATTCTTCCAAGCTAACGATGGTTTGCTTGATGAACTGGCGAAAGCCGCCGAGATGAACGCGTGGTATCGCTACGGTGCTTTGAGTGTGCCGCTTCTGGCGCTCCTTATGTTCGGATTCTTCGTGCTTCGTCCGATGATGAAGTTTCTCACCTCGACCCCAGAGATGGAGATCGATATTACCCGACTCATGCCTCAGGGGATGCAGATGGGGGCTCTCAACGCACCGGGTGAGCCTACCGGAAAGGGGAAAGAAGCGACGAAAGCTGGAGAGGCTGCCGCCGAAGAGAGTGGTGAAGCGTTCGCCCAGCCCGGAGATGTTCCGGCCGCGAAGCCCGGGCTTCCTGATCTCGACGGACCGGTCGACATGGAGCAGCTCGGAGAGATCATGGCTGAGAGCTCCCGTCTCGTGAAGGAGAATCCAAATCAAGCGGCGTTGTTGATCCGCTATTGGCTGAATGAAGGACATCTGTAATTGGGGGTAACGCGTGACTACGGAAGAGCAGCAGGCGACACATGATCCGTTACGGCCGAATGTCAAAACGTTTAAGCCATCAACCTTCCAACTCTCGCAGTTCGAGGTGGTAGCGCACGGAGATCTGGCTACGGGGTTCTCGCGGGACGACTTTCGTGTGGTGGAGGGGCGGCCTGTGGTCATTGACCCTATGTTCGAGGTGTACGATGACCTTGTAGTGAAGCCACAGGAGTGGAGTGAAGACGAATTTCAGGAGGAGTCCGAAGCGCGTCAGGCGGTTGTATCCCACGATCAGGGGGGTCTGTTCGTGCCAGACATCGAGGTCGTTCAGCCACGTGAGGAGGTGCTTTCCTTCGTCGGCCATGAAGGAATGACGGAAGATGCTGTTGAAGCTGATATACCGGAGCTCCTTGAAGAGGTATCGGTCACGGAGTCGGTGATAGCAGAGTCCCCAACCGAGGAGGCGCCGGTGGTGCCTCTCTCGGAGCTTGAGCTTCTGCGAAAGAGTTTCGAGGAGGAACGTCTCGCCCTTGAGGCCGCCCATAATCAAAAGATTGAGGAGTCGCGAATTGCCACTCGACAAGAAGTTGAGGCGCACGCCGCGCACGAGAGCGAGGAGCGAATCCGGGCCATTGAGGAGCGCTATCGTACTATTATTGATGATATGGGCGCGCAGATTCACCAGGAGATTGAGGCGGTAGAGCGTCGGGCTGTCGAGTTCTCTCTTCAGGTCGCCCGGAAACTGGTGGGAACGATCGTTGAGATCAATCCTGAGTATATCCTGCAAGTGATTAAGGAAGCGGTTAAACTGACAGGTGGCGCGACGATTAAGGCTATTAAGGTAAATCCTCAAGATCTTGAGTTCCTCAAGATGGTGAATCCCGATCGCCAATTCAAGGAGTTTGATGGCTCGTGGAGCTTCCAGGCCGATGATACTATCCGCGCAGGATGCATCGTGGAGACCTCGTCAGGAGAGGTTGAGTTCAATCTCGACAAAGCCTGGGAACGAATTAAAGAAAGCGTAACGAAGGTTCGATAGGTTGTACGATGGAGACGCTTCTTGAACGCGCTTTAGTTGCGGCAAGCCAGGTAAGTACCTACGAGTTGCGTGGGACGGTAACTGACATGACCGGTTTGATCATCGAGGGGACGGGCCCCCTGGTTCCGGTTGGATCTCAAGTAGAGATCAGGTCTGGAAGTCACATCATCCCAGCGCAAGTAGTAGGGTTTCGCAGCGATCGGATCTTACTGATGCCGTTCTCGGAGGTGGAGGGGATCGCTCCTGGCTCAACGATTACGGCGTGCGCTGGAACGAATCGCGTCTCGGTGTGTGCCGGACTACAGGGACGAGTGATCGACGCGCTTGGTAACCCGTTAGACGGCCAACCCCTTCCGGTCATGAATGAGAGCGTGCCCCTCTTTCGAGATCCACCCAATCCGGTTACGAGAACCCGTATCCACCACTGTCTCGATCTCGGGGTTCGCGCGATGAATGGTCTTCTCACCGTTGGTGAGGGGCAGCGTGTCGGAATCATGGCAGGTTCGGGAGTTGGTAAATCGACCCTCCTCGGA
>JAIXPR010000050.1 GCA_027486155.1 Pseudomonadota bacterium
AACCCAACTGAAGGGTATAAAGAGGGTCGGAAAATTCAGTACAAGAGTCCACGTCGAGGCCTTTGCAAAACATACATGGAGTGCGGCTTAGTACTCATGAGTTGCCTTCCGTAGCCTACGAAACGCCTCTCTTTAGCATAAGCCCCGTGAATAAATACAATGAGTTGGGGCTCCTCTGCCGTAGACAGGACAACGCACGGCGATTCCACCACGGTCGATCGTGGCAGGGGTTCAGGAGATAGGGGCGCGGGATAGTAGCCGATTTAAACGAACCTACTCGTCACCAGCCGAAGTAGTCGAGCGGATAAAATTGATCTCCAAAAGCGAGGTAAAGCTTGTCATGACCAAACTCTGGTGGAGTGATGATACGGGAGATCGGTACACGTTCAACGGGATCATCCGAGCCTATACGTCGATGAACGACAGACCCATCAGATTCCCTGGTGAGAACGTGGAGACTTAATCCGGCATATTCTGTTTTACACAAACGTCCATCGAGAGAGATCGAGACTGGAGTAGCGATGCCCTGGATCCGCCATCCACCAGGAAGACGCTGAACGGGAGTGCCAGCTCGACACCGTCCTTCGCTGATCTCAACATCCTCCCGCAAGAGATACCATTCTCCACCGTGTCCATACGAAGCGCCCTCATGATGCTCGATATGATTCCCTTCAGGATACTTCATCACGCACTACCTTTTTCCACCGACCACGTAAGGTTCCACTCGCTTCCCTTTTATTTCTAAACGAGACGGACCTGATCGGACTCCCACGACAGACAGATCCTATCGACACAAAACCATGATTTGGAACCTATGCCTTATGACGACGCGCACCCCGAAAGCCTTCATCACACTTTGGTGTCCAGGTCGCATACTCTTGTAGTTTCAGGTCGTTGCCCCACACGAGGGATCAGCGAATCAAAGAGATGTCGAGATCGATTTCCGCGGCCGATATTCCTGTAACCCTCTTAAGTTACTCAGAGCGTATGACGATAATACCCCTAGGGAAGCGAGGCAAAACCCCACGTAAACGTGCTCGTAAACGTGAACGTACCCGGAATAAAAATACCAACGTTTTCGGGTACGTTTACGAGCACGAGCACGTTCACGTGTCGGCGTCCACAATTAAACTACTAGCAGGTTTTGCCTCGCTTCCCTACCGTTGATTCGGAGGGAATGCCTTTGGTAGAACACTTACCGTCAAGAGGGCACATGGATTTTAGGAAAGTGTTAGTAGGTCTTACTCTAGCCATCGTGTGTGAGATTCGTTGGTCCCACGGCTGCCCTCTGGTATCCGGATTGCCCGACACAAACTGTGATGGGAAGGCGGTGGTTACAGTGCTTGGCGACTCACTGGTAGCCGGCATAGGAGATTCGGTTCATAACAACAAAGGGGGTTACGTCCTTCGAGCCGCGAAGCACTTTCCCAACGCGACCTTCCATAATTTGGGAGAGGGGGGCGCGACCGCCACAGATCTCATCTTTGATCTTGAGAGAGCGTTCTCCGGCCGGGGACATCGTAGGTTACTCACTGCGGTAACCACGGCCGATCTCATCATCGTTGACATCGGCAGGAACGATCAATGGAGATTCAAAACTCCCCTCGCTACGCGTCGTAATCTAACGCGTGTGCACGACATCATTCAAAGCAACGTGAAGAGCTTGACCGGACACAACACGCTCGTCGTCACAGCTCTACTCATGGTCCCCAAACGTCTTCGTCAAGCTCCGTGGATAGGAGAGCTCAACGGGCTTCTGCGTTCCTCGAATAAGACATCCGCGCCAGCCGATCTTAGATTCGATACTGTACCTAAACGATACCTCTCCGAGGATCGCATCCATCCGACGTCAAAGGGATATGACAAACTTGCGTCGGTGTTCCTCTCCTACCTTACCTTTAAGTTCCCCTCACACGTACGGGATATCCGGCTAGACCGAGATCACGATGGCTTGTACGACGAGTTTGAGTCAGAGCGATACGGCACCCTTTCTACTCGCGCCGACACCGATGGCGATGGAACGCGTGACGGCTACGACCCTGATCCGCTCCATCAGCCTTGAGAGTTGTAGGCTCCGGTGACGGGGCTGCTTTTCTTTAAAAAGGTTAAACTAACCATTTACGCAGAACTCTTCTTGTAGTTTACTTGGGCGGTTTGTGTGCGAGTTCTCCTTCTCGATACTCTCGAACGTAAGGTGGATATCGCGCAGAAGTTTGTGATGCGCCAGCGCTATGCGGAACGCGAGTTCTACACCAGGTACAGGGTCATGCAACGCTCATCGAGAGCCCCTTTTCGAAGGAGCCGACGTTGAATAGAGCGTCCACCGCTTCATCTCAGCGCTCCTCCCTCCCCTCCTCGGCTTCCGATTCTTTTTTTCCTCCACCAGCTCTCGCAGCGGGCCCTTCGGCATCTCTCGCGCCCCACGCGCGTGGAGCCATCGTCACCGTCGCGCCTGACGAATCTGAACGGATGTTAGCAATAATGGTCCGCGAGGAGCATGAGTGGCTCGAAACGTTCCCCTCAAAGTTTCGGACGGACATCGAGTTTCTTTCCCGTCATCCCTCCGGTCAAAACTTAAAGACCCACCACTGCATGGGAGTGGCCCACACCTATACCTTTAAGACGGCGGATCACACCCGGGTCACACCACACACCTTTCTCGCGGCTGAGCTCGCGATTGAGATGGCTAATCACCTGCGGTTACATCCTGATGACGCTCGGGATCTCGTGGCTGCGCTGGCTGGTCACGATCAGGGACATATCTTCGCCTCACATCAGTCAGAGGCCGCTATTAATTCGTTCCCTGAATTTGATGGAACCCCTGGCCATCCTCTCTTCTGTCACGAGCGCCGCACCAAGCAGCTCTTCGACTCAAATGAGTTCGCCCGCCATTTTGGCGAGGATCGAACAAATCGCATCAAGTCTATCCTGTACGACCCTCATCATCCGCTCCACCTCCTGGTCGATTGGGCCGATAGGTTAGCGTACCTCCTCGCTGACTCGTTACACCTTGGGCATCAAGACATTATCGATAGCTGTCATATACGAAATGAATTTATTCAAAGTTTGTGTATCCTTCCCGATCAGACGATAGGCTTTTCGACTCTCGATCCAGTGCTGAGCCTGATTAATGCGCGAGACATCCTCTACGACCGGGTGTCGATCGGTCGCGCCTCAGCGCTCTTTACCGGTTTCCTCACGGAGGCGTACCACCGTGTCGTGCGCGCCACCGGCAAGCCGATTACAGAGTTCGTCAACGACCTCGTTGAACGATCGACCCCTGAGGCTCGGCAACTCTTTCTAGAGGCGGATATCCCCCGACTCTACTGTCCGCAACAACATCCCGCTCTGGCGAAACCGGTGGACCTAGATTATCGAGCCGTCTGTCACGTTACACTCGATATGCTATCGCACAAGGGACGCGCGTGGGCGGTCGACCTGCCACCCCTCACTCCTGACAGAACGATCCCAGCATGCATCACGCCCCGTGCCAACCTGTGTCGTTTTGAGCATCATGTGCGAAGCGCCTTCTCGAAATCCGGAGGTCCCGGATTCCTTGAGCGAAACGGGGCGGTAATCGGCCTCTCACACATGCCTCCAAAACAGTACCACCTCCGGACGTTCGATCATGATCGGGCGGTTCATGAAGTCCTCGTCAATGGTAGAGAGAAGTGGGAGTTTTTTATCGGCGTGCCGAGCAGCCAGGCCGGTGCGCGCGGAATACACCAGATTGCGTGCGACTCGTTGGTTGAAGCGGGACTTATTAATCCCGAGTGCGTCGAAGATTTACGACGAATGCCCTCAGTCGACTTCTTCAGCAAATATCATTAGTAGGGTGGCAAAATACCTACTAGTTCGTCTGAATAATAATCGCCGACGATGACGCCTACGTGTGACGAGAGACGGGAACCGTCCACGGCTATCGGTTTACGTTTGTAACGTAATCGCCTGTCGTCGTCGTGGTCGTAGTCGTCATCACGAATATATCCTTTACATCGACAGGAGTGTGCGGCAGCCTTCACGAATGATGGTAATCATTGGTTGCGCGATGGTTCTGTTCGTATCTCTCACTCTCGGAGGATGCATGGCTGTCAACGCTGAGACAACAACACGAAACGAACACCGACCGTCTAGTACGGAGCGCCCCTTTGGAACAACGCGGCATGGTAAGCCTGTAACGGAGTTCACCCTTTCCAATCCGGGTGGCATCTCAACATCAATCCTCACCTGGGGAGGGATTATCCGGACCCTTGTAGTAGGAGATCGCGCTGGAAATCCGGCAGACCTAATCCTGGGTTTTGATTCATTGGAATCCTATGAGGCACGCCATCCCTACTTTGGGACCATCACCGGTCGGTTCGCCAATCGAATCGCTCGGGGCCGATTTACACTTGAAGGCGCGACCTACACCCTAGCAATCAACAACGGCCCGAATCACCTCCATGGTGGTGTCGATGGGTTTGACCGGAAGGTTTGGAACGCGACGACCTCATCCACCTCTGATGCGGTGCACCTGACGCTCTCCTATGTAAGCCCTGATGGAGAGGAGGGATATCCGGGCGAGCTCTCGACAACGGTGACCTATACCCTTACCTCGCGCGACGAGCTCGTGATCGAGTATGAGGCTACCACCACGAAATCCACGCCGATTAATCTTACAAACCACGCCTATTTCAATCTCGCGGGGCACAACTCAGGCGACATCCTGAAGCACGAGCTTATGATCGATGCCGAGCGAATGGTCCCGGTCGATGACACCTCTATACCCCTCGGTCCTCTCGCCGAGGTCGCCGGTACTACCTTCGATTTTCGCACTCCCCACCCTATCGGAGAGCGAATCTCCCAGGTCGGCATCGGCTACGATCACAACTACGTGCTAGCGGACGCCCCTCGAGAGCTTCACCTCGCGGCTCGAGTTATCGACCCGAAGTCCGGTCGATACCTTGAGGTTCTTACCACCGAGCCCGGAGTGCAGCTTTATACCGGAAACTACTTGGATGGGACCCTAACGGGCAAAGGTGGTGCGACCTATCAGAAGCACGCGGGCTTCTGTCTTGAAACCCAACACTTTCCAGATTCGGTTAATCAACCAACCTATCCCTCTACGATACTGAAGCCGGGCGAGACCTATCGATCGACAACGGTCATGCGTTTTGGTGCACGCTAACCTGCACCAGGGAGTCCAGATTAGGGCTCTACGCGACAGTTTCCCACAGATTCCTCGCGCAAAATCGACTCACAGTCAGCTTACATTACTTTAGTTCTGCTCTCGTGAGACAATAAGTCACACGTACCAACCTGGGACGCATAAACCGTCAGGATGGGACGTGCCCCTGCGCCGATGTAACCACGGAAGGAACGGGTTATGGCGGTAGGGGGCGTTCGGAAAACGTGTCGATGCCCCATCGCGTCGTCACGAGTACTAGGCGAAGGCCCACGTAACACTCGTCAGCAAAACGTTCACCAATAAAGGATGTTCAACATGTCTCTTGAAACAGCTCACAATCCCCGCTCAACTGATGGTGCCAGCGCTACACCAAGCAACGGGACAGCCCTTGATACTTCTATCCCCGATGCTGTGCTTAACCAATCCCTCTCTCCGCAAGCACCCTCCTCGGTCGTAGAGAATCACTCGCAGGAGGACGCGAACGGTGCAGATAACGGTCCCGGAGGAACGACATCGCCATCCCCGGGAGTAACACGTGAGAAGTTCAACGCTGAGATGACCTTTGAGCCCCGAGGATACCGACCGGTGGCGTTCTACGGCTCCGTTGAACAGGCGCTAGCCTCAAAAGTTGATCCAGCGAAGTTCGAGGTGTTCGTCGATGTCAAGAAGGATGGTTTCACAGCCGAAGAGGTGGCCGCGATCCCTGACAACGCCAAGAGGAACAACTACCACATCGGATTCGCTCGACAGCTCTTCGACGTCAACGAGGGGATCTTTACAAAGGGTTTCTGGACAAGCTCGGAAGGAATTAAAAAGGTACTCACCGCCGGCTTCATAAAGGCAGAGACCGAGGAGATTCACCTTGAGGCTGCACAGTGGTTGCTGAGCAGGCGCGAGGCGGCAACCCCTCCTCTGACATCATCCCCAACGGATGAAAACTCTCCAGCTATGTCGTCGCAGCAGGAGATTGGCGACGACAGATTCAAGCCACCGGTTCAGGAAGCGAGTCTCACAACTCCCGTACCTCGAAACGAGCCAAAGATCTTCGAGATGGCGGATCTGAACCCCCTTGAGACACGGCTTCAAGAGAGGTTTGCGGCGCTGAAGGCCAGCATCGCTCCGAGAACGCTCACGGTAGTAGTTGAGGATTCGGCCTCAATCGATGCCGTGATTCAAAATCTCCAGTTCCATAAGGATTTTAATACGGCATTCGCGGAGCAGGTCTCAAAAACTCAGGCCGTACTTGAGCAGGTAGGGAAGCTCGGACTTGATCAACCCTCGCAGGGGGGAGTCTTCAAGAAGAAGCAGGAAGATGCGCTTCGCTTGATCGACTCGCTCTCCTTTTCAAAGAGCGACCTCGCCTTGATAGCAGACAAGATCGAGCTTGCGCACGGAAACAATCTTCCGGGGTCAATGCGGGATGCCGTGAAGAATGCGGATCCTTTCATTGACGCCATCAAGAAAGAGCTTGAGGAGGCCCGAAACATTATTCGGAACGCACGTCGTATAAATCCTGCCCCAACGGTGAAGCAACCGATCCCCGAGGAGAAGTCCCAGGTGGTCACGGGGTCGGTCGCGAAGATGCCCCGCTTAGGTAGGGAGCTGAGCGTCGATCCCAAAAAGCTTGAGAGCATGGGACATGCAATGGTTGACGCCAACGTCCCAGACACAGAGATGAACGCGAAGTACAAGACTATAATGTCTGAGTTCGTGAAGTCCTACGTGCGCACCTTCTCGAAGGTCCGAAAGGAGATCTACGAGGCGCGAATGGACGGCTCGAATCTTACGTCGATACAAAAGGAGAAGTTCAACTACCTCGCGGAGGAACTCGGACAACAAGTACAGGTGAGCGACCTCATGGAGATCGGGTCGAACAAGGCCGCCGATACAACAAAAGTGGGCGCGCATTTCGGGCGTATAGTCGATGGATCCGCATTCCAGAAAAAGCTCAACCAGATGAAGGAGGAGTTCTCAAAGGCGCTCATGAAGGAGATTGAGAGGACGCCGGGAACTGAGACCACCGACACAACGTTCGTTGCGTACAAACGCGACCGGTATGAGAAGAGCGGCATCACGGAATTCCTCAAGAGCTAGGTCCGCTGACCGTTGAACGTCTCACATCAGAGAGGGCCCGTGCGAAGGTGCATGGGCCCTTTTGCTTTTTGAGTCCGCAGAGCGCCCCGCCTTCGCGTCGCTACGTCCAGGGAAGACGGTCGCCATCCAATCATCCGGTTGTAGGTGACGTAGGAGCTAGAGGTTGTTCCCGTAACAGCCGGAACCATGGATGAAACATTCGTGCATACCCGGCCCGTAAGGATAC
>JAIXPR010000187.1 GCA_027486155.1 Pseudomonadota bacterium
CCAACCACCCCACAGTATGAGTGGCGTGGTGGGGCTCGACAGGCGACCCTTCGCATCCTTGAGTCGGTGAGCGCAGTTGAACCGACCAAGGCGCCACAAGCGGCCCCGCTCACTCCAACGCCACTTCCTCCCGCGCCGCCAACGACCGCACCGCCAACGACAGCGCCAACATCCGCTGCGACGACCGCGCCGACGGTTCAGGCGACCGCTACGCCGACCTCCACCCCCACTAGTAGTCCAACAATCACTCCAACCGTGACACTAACGTCAACACCCACGCTCGTGCCGACCAAGGTCGCGACCGTGGCGCCAACGATGGCACCAACAATGACTCACACAGTTGTACCAACAACCGCTCCAATTGTTGAGCAACGAGCAGCTAAAACTGAGCCTAAACTTCCTGAGATGACCGAACAGGAGCTGGAGGAGGCTCTCGATAAAGAGGTTGCTCGCGCGAGCCAAGCGCTTGAGCGCGGCGAGGAATTACCGGACCCCGCAGAGGCCGACGGCGAGGATCTCGTTGAGGTTCCGGCTGAGGAGATCGAGGATGTGGACCTCTCGGAGGAGAAAGATCCTGGAGCGGGGGCAAAGGAACCGACTTCGAAGAGCGCAGCTCTGGTCACGAAAGACCTTCCAACCGGTGTGACCAACCAGAAAGCCCCGGCTACATCCGATTCGGTCGGAGGGCTTCGCTCGAATGCGATCCCGGCGGCCCCGGTGACAGAATTCACGGTGCAACGCGCGGAATTCTCCTTCCTTGAACCTGAACATAAGGAAGCCTTCCGCATTTCGTTGAGTAAAACGGGCGCGCAAGCGCAGATGAGCAAAGTGGATCCGACAACGTATAAGATAGCGATACCGAAATGCGGACTCGCGAATCTCGGCCTCGCGCTTCCCCAGTATCCACCCGCTGATTTCAAAGGTATTCTCGCGGTTTCTCCAAAGGTTGAGGGAGATACGGTAGAGGTCACCGTTCAAGTTGAAGAGGGGGTATCCCTCTCAACCCTGATCCGAGATAAAGAGCTCTGGATTAAGCGGCAGTAGAGGCACGCCTGCGCGCCTCGAGGTCCATCGTACCTCGACGTACCGAAGAGCGGCCGGGTCTTATCCCCCATGTTGAGCATGTACCCGGAGGACCTGTGTTGAAAATCAATAGTAAATTGATTGGAATTGCGCAGTACCTCTAACGCATAAACCTTCCGGCGACCGGGGACGGTCGCCCTCCCTCCCTTACGACCCGTGACCTGGGAGGGCGGTCGTCCTCGACCGCCGAGTGGTCGCATGCGGCGAAGGTCGTTTGCGATGCGCTACCTTCCGGCGACCAGGAATGGTCGCCCTCCCGCCGACCCATGATCTGGGAGGGCGTTCATCTCGCCTCGACGTAGCGAAGCGCAGGGGGGAGACTAACCGCGACAACCTTTTTTCAATAGGTTACCACACTCCATACTAAAACCGGCGTTCCGTTCGCCCCCTATCTCGCCCTGCGAGTTACTAGCACTCAAGTTCCCCCTACTCCCAGCCGACCTTGCACCATACGAGGATCTCTTGCCCACGGGCGAGCTGATCTCAATATGGATACCCTCCCCTACTGGTGGAAATAACTATGAAGATAGGCATCTCGCTCGGCGTACCAAAAGAAACAGGCAAAGGCGAAACCCGCGTCGCGGCGACCCCTGATTCGGTCAAGCGTCTCGCAAAGTACGGATTCGATATAAACGTCGAACAGGGGGCGGGACTCGCGGCCGGCTTTCGAGATGAGGACTACGATGCCGCGGGAGCAAGGGTCGTCTCTAGTAAGGATGTGTGGGCCAATCAGCTGGTGACAAAAGTTGCGCCCCCAACGGAAGACGAAAGCGCAATCATCCAATCCGGCGCGATGATCGTTTCACTCCTTGAGCCCTATCGCAACGCGCACCTCCTTGAGCGTTTCGCCAAAGGAAAGGTCGACGCGCTAGCCTTGGAAGCGATTCCACGAACATCGCGCGCGCAGGCGATGGATGTACTCTCATCACAAGCGGGAATCGCCGGATACCGCGCGGTTCTTGAAGCCGCGCAACACTACGGCAGATTCTTTCCGATGATGATGACCTCCGCGGGCTCGGCGAAAGCCACGAAAGTTACCGTTCTCGGAGCCGGTGTAGCTGGTCTTCAGGCGATAGCGACCGCGCGCAAATTAGGAGCGATGGTCGAGGCCTATGATGTGCGTCCTGAAACGCGTGAGCAGATTCTTTCACTTGGCGCCAAACCGATCGAGATTAAGCTTGAGGAGTCAGGGAGCGGAGAGGGAGGCTACGCTAAAGAGATCTCAGAGGAGTCGAAAAAGAGGATCCAAGAGGCGCTCGACGAAAAGCTCTCCAAGAGCGACATCATTATCTCGACCGCGAACGTTCCTGGTCGCAAAGCTCCCATGCTCATCTCTGAATCCGTCGTGTCAAACATGCGCTGCGGCTCCGTCATCGTCGATATGGCGACCCCAAGCGGAGGCAATTGCGCTCTGAGCAAACCGGATGAGGTCGTCGATCACAACGGGGTAAAGATAGTGGGCTACACCAATTATCCCGCGATGATGGCCACCGATTCGAGTAACTTCTTCGCGCGAAATCTCGTATCGCTCTTCGATCTCTTCGTCGCGCAGCGGGAGAGTGGAGAGTCCACATTTATCGTGAATCTTGAGGACGACATTATTGAAGCGTCTCTACTTGTTCACCAAGGAATTCTACGTTTGAAGGGTAAATAGGAAGGTTATGTCGACAACGATGACCGCCATCTACGTTTTTACACTCGCCTGCTTCGTCGGGTACCACGTTATCTGGGGAGTCACCCCCGCCCTTCACACGCCGCTCATGGCGGTAACGAACGCGATTAGCGCCATCCTCGTGATCGGCGCGATGTTCGTCGCGGGATCCCCCGAGGCTAATCAGTCAGTATGGATTCAAGCGCTCGGTTTTTTCGCGGTGACGCTCGCCGCGATTAATATCTTTGGTGGCTTCGTCGTAACGAATCGCATTTTGGCGATGTTCAAAAAGAAATCATAGAGAGAATGACAATGAATCTAAACGCTGATTTTTTCGCCTTCGCGTACCTTGTAGCCACGATACTCTTTATCTTCGGCCTCAAGGGTCTGAGCCATCCCAAAACCGCTCTTCGAGGGAATCGCCTCTCGATGATCGGCATGGGATTCGCGATCGTGGTAACGCTCTTTCATCCGAGTGTCTCTAACTACGGCATTATCTTCGGCGGGCTAGCCGCGGGTGCCGTCATCGGGATTCCCCTCGCCATGCGCATCAAGATGACCGCGATGCCACAGCTCGTCGCGGCGCTCCATAGCTTCGTGGGACTCGCTGCGGTGCTTGTGGCCGGTGGGACCTATTTGATGCACGCTCAGGAGGGACACGTGAGCGCGGTGCTTCTCACCGAATTGATCATCGGAAGCGCTATCGGTGCCATCACCTTCACCGGTTCGCTGATCGCCTTTGGAATGCTCCAAGCTATTCTCGGTTCGGCTCCCCTTGTTTTTCGAGGACAGCACGCGCTCAACGCTCTGATTATTGGCGCCATACTCACGCTCTCCGGACTCTTCGCGTACGATCATAACGTGACCCTCTTCGCGGCGGTTACTGTACTCGCCCTCCTTCTTGGGTTCTTACTCGTTTTGCCTATTGGGGGATCGGATATGCCGGTCGTGGTATCGATGCTCAACTCCTACTCTGGCTGGGCAGCATCCGCCACAGGATTCACCCTGAACAATCAACTCCTCATCGCGACCGGCGCGCTCGTCGGTTCCAGCGGCGCTATTCTCTCCTACATTATGTGCAAAGCGATGAATCGGTCTCTCTTAAACGTAATTCTCGGAGGGTTTGGAACCACCGCGGAAGCAGCGGCGGCGGACGCTTCGAAAAAACCATGTCGATCGGCCAGCACCGAGGACGCGGCGTTCATGTTCGAGAACGCCTCAAGCGTCATTGTAGTGCCAGGCTACGGTATGGCTGTCGCTCAGGCGCAGCACGCCGTCAAAGAGCTCTATGAGCAACTTCATTCCCGTGGCGTTGAGGTAAAATTCGCAATCCATCCCGTAGCTGGGCGCATGCCTGGACATATGAACGTCCTCCTCGCCGAATCAGAGATCCCATACGACTCAGTCCTTGAGCTGGAGGAGGTAAACCCGGATTTCTCCAGAGCGGATGCTGTCCTCGTTATCGGCGCCAACGACGTCGTGAATCCCGCGGCCCGAACCAACAAATCGAGCCCGCTCTACGGGATGCCGATCCTTGAGGCCTACAAGTCCAAGATGGTGTACGTCATCAAACGGTCGATGAACCCCGGATACTCAGGTGTGGAGAACGACCTCTTCTACCTCGATAACTGCTCACTCATCTTCGGAGACGCCAAGAAGGTATGCGAGGGGCTCGTAAATTGCCTTAAGGCGAACTAGCGGCGAACTAGGGCATACTTCATACCCGATCACGTTTAACGTATCCGGTACCGGTCAACAGTTCTCCCGTTTTACTTCTACGTCGACGGAGTTCGTCATACCGCACCGTAGCCTGGCGCCACCTCAGGCGACCAACACTTTGTCCCGCTCAACGTTTGGCCTATAGGTGTCCGCGAGATCGCGGTAGAGAACGATATCAACTCGAATTGGCAAGGCGCTCTCCTCAAGCTCCTCGGAGATTGAGGAGAGCAGGGATGGCTTGATGTCGCCATCGACGAGTATGTCGAGGTCAGAGAATTTTTTGTAATCCCCCCGCGCGCGGGAACCAAAAACGTATATCGAGGCGCCGAGATCCCGTAACGGGAGTATCAGGCGATTACTAAGGATAGTCCAGTGCTCTGGAGCTAAACCGAACCTGTCCCCGGCCATCACGCCTCGCGCTCTAGAGATTTTACTAAAGCATCAGCCTGTGGCGGTATCTCTCGAGCTGAGGCGTATACCTCCTCCGCTAAAGACTCTTTGTACGTGTGACTCGATAAGTTGCGCGCGTCAACGAAGCGCAGCCAGGCCTCAACGTCAGTTATGAGACTCAACTTCGCAGCCTCTCGAAACGTGTTTTTTGGCGAGAGCGTCTCGCTGATGCCAGAGGCTTTAAGATACCGCTGCAAAACCTTCCAACTCAGCTCAACAGTAAATTCGAATCGTTGAATTACTGAGTCGCGCACGATATCATCCTTAGGAAGGGCTAGCGCCTCTTTTAATCGAGTGATTGCTCGCTTAAGTTCCGCGAGTTGTATGTCTGATCGGTCCATGGGAAGAAGGATAGTAAGATTATTTCACCTTTTGCAAGTAGCGGATCTGCGGTAGGTGCTCTCCTCACGACCACTAGATACCTCCTTAAGGCGAATTAGGGAGGGGGGAATAGGGCAGATGAATCGAAATCCGGGACCGATTCGATAATGCAGAGGGCAGACAAAAGCCATTCCTCAGAAGCGTGCTGAGCCCATGCCCATCGACGTGCGATAGGATGCCGAGGTACGAGTCGATCGCCCACACAAGCGAGAGCGTCGCCGACGAGGATGCAGCGTAAAAAGGAGCGGAGACGTGCCCTCTACGGCACGTTGAGCACACTTTAATAGAAAATTTTTCGATCAAAGCGAAGTCCCGCTGTAGCCTCTGGCGAAGGCGGAGACCAAGGATCAAAATCCCAACCCCTCCTAACGGAGGGGATTAAGCCTGTCCCGCCATAGCCTCCGGCGAAGGAGGAAAACCAATGATCAACGATCAAATTATTTTGATTCCGCAGAAGCGCGCACAAACAACGCACCGATATTAGGAAGGCCGTTGTCGTACCAGCAGAGGTCGCTGTCGCAAACACGCCGACCATCAACACCAAGCCCGCCTTGAGCATCCCGTACCCAACTATCCCTGTAGGTTTTAAGGGCATCGGCTTCAGCTGCGTTAATTGATTTATCTTCCTCTTTTGCAAGCAAACTATCTACATACGCTAGATTCTCTGCGCGGGTAGCCATCCGGTAACCTAATTCTGCGGCATACATGTGTTGAAACGATAGTGATTTGTTAAAAGACCCCTCCGACAGGAGCGTATCTAATTGCTGACCATTAACTGTTATTTTGTCTACCACAGCTTGGTGGCCATCGACTGACTTTAGCTCGGCGACAGCTGTGGCCCTCTTCAGTAGCGCTTCAAGCTGTTGTACCTGTTTCGGGGTAAGCTCGGACTCCTTAAGAGCCTCAAGCGCTACCTCAGCCCTAGTAACTCCCTGCGCAAGCTTTGCTATATCCTGTATGGCTTTTGGTATCTGAAACATAACTACTCCTCCTCTCCAAATATGATTGCAAGAATCTCACGACTGAGAGCTTCCTTCTCATCGGCAGAAAGGGTCTCGCCTGTTAAAAGCTCTCTAAATTGTTCGTACAGTGAATCGCTCATGCGCTCTCCTTCGAATTACAACAGCGATGTGGGTATTGTAAGAAAACGCGTGCGCTAAGCAACAGCTGTCGTAACCTGTCGGTTTAAGGTGGCTTGTGCGCCTGCCTCAAAACACCCACGAGGGATCCACCGGCATTCCCGCCACCCGAACCTCAAAATGGAGATGGGGCCCCGTCGATCTTCCGCTGCTCCCAACTACGCCAAGCACCGTTTCACGATGAACAAGCTGCCCCACTGCCACCCTTAGGTCCTCAAAGTGCGCGTAGAGACTGCTCATGTGCTTGCCATGTTGAATAGCCACTATTCGCCCGAAGCCTTGATAGACACCGCTAAAAATAACCCGGCCCGCCGCCACTGGACGCACCGGGGTTCCCACGGGAGCTGCGATGTCTCCGTCACTGGTGCCAGGCTCGTTAAAAGCTTACGTGGTCACGCGGTCGATGAACCCCGGATACTCAGGTGTGGAGAACGACCTCTTCTACCTCGATAACTGCTCACTCATCTTCGGAGACGCCAAGAAGGTATGCGAGG
>JAIXPR010000236.1 GCA_027486155.1 Pseudomonadota bacterium
GAGGAGGGATTGATCGTGGTGAACGTTGATACACTTCAAGATGGAGAGCCACGTAATAACTTCCTAGAGCGCGCGCTTACATGGAACGAGGATGATATTCTCTCGGGAGCTCGAAACATATCCCTCGCCGGAGCGCGGGCGTTCGTCGGAACAGAGGACAAGGTTGTTGTGATAAACCTCGAAGACCCCCTCTCGCCACGGGTAGAGGCAACCTGGCCCGCGAATAAACCAACAGCGGTCGCCGTTCAATTCCGCTACGCGTTTATGACCGACGGTGATGGATTTAAGGTTATCGATATCACCTCACCCGAAAAGCCGAGGATAGTGTCTGAGGGGGCAATCGCACTACCCGACGCTCGTAATGTGTATGTGGCTCGTACCTACGCCTACGTCTCCGGTGGGCGAGAGGGGCTCGTTATTATCGATATCGAGAAGCCTGAGAATCCGTTCGTGTATGAGAAATTTGGCGGCAAAGGGGTGCTCACTGATACCTACGATGTGAAGGTCGCGACGACGAACGCGAGCTTGATCGGCTACGCAGCAGATGGAGAGAACGGGTTGGTGGTGCTTCAGATGACCGATCCGGAGCGGGTTCCTGGGTTCTATGGATTCTCCCCGCCCGTGAAGCCGAAGGTCATCGCGAAGAGGAAGACGAGAGGCCCGGCGATAGCGATCTCCAAGCCTCTTGATCGCGACCGGGCCGTGGACGAAACCGGTAATCAGGTTAGTGTTCTTGGCCGACTAGGTTCACGTCCATTCACCCTTGAGGAGATGAGGAAGATGTTCCTTACCGAAGCGGGCAAGGTATGGACCGTAGAGTAACTAGGCGATGGGTAACTTTCCAAGGGGGAGCCCCCCACGTGAACGTGAACGTAAAGGTATACGTATCCGGAGCAAAACATAACGTTTACGAGCACGAGCACGTGGTCAATCCCTGAATAGGCTTTACATGTATAACGTACAGTGAGCTGACTCCTACTCTTCCCCCTCGTCCTCATCTTTATCCTCATCCTGCACCTGCACCGGGTTCCTCATTCTAATCCAACACCACAGTTCGCCGGACACCGACGCTTGCTTTAAGTTTAGCTTTGCCACATGCAGCCTTCGGAAATACCCGAGCACTGCCATACATTTCATGACTGACAATTCAGTGCCGCGAAAGCTTGCCCCTAAGGGGCTCTACGCGGTCCCTGGAGGATGATGAAGAAACCGGTGCAGGTGCAGGATTATGAGAAGGATAAGGACGAGGATGAGGGGGAGGTAATCCTCACATCGCTTATGGGTGTACCAGTTCGGTGTAAAGCTATTTCAGGGATGTGCCGCGGGGGCCACAATGAGACTATGAGCAGGTAGTGCCTCGCCCCTATCGCTGAGTTACCTTGACCGTTTGTTTCGGGCTGAACCGAGTCGTCACCCGCTTGCCTGAAGAGCTCTTGCCACTTGCCCGGTATTTGACGGTGTAGGTTCCCGGTTTGATGTTTCTGAGCGTTACGCGATTTTTGGTCGTTGTTACCTTTCGCTGCTTTCCGGTCGTCGTTCTCGTGAGCCGAATGTCATAGGTGACCTTGCTGGCGAGGGCGGCAATATCGTCGAGCGCGGTTATAGTAGTTGCGATGCGGAACCGTTGGAGCCGTACGGTGATCTGCTGTGGTCCAGGTGTAACGTCCGGTGGGGTTGAGATCGGAGCGTTGTTCAGAAGAGGTGGGGCTGGAAATGAGATAGTTGAACGATAGACCTCTCGTCCAAAAACCTCATTCACAGGAGAAAACTGGCGAAGCGCGGTGCCGGAGGAGTGGAACCCCACGCTAAGAGTCTGGGTATTATAGCCGAGGGTGCCGAGGCTCGCGCCGTCACTGGATCCGTCGGTCTCTTGAACCCCGGCGGCACCGACGTTTACCCGAACTATGGCGCTCGTCATCAGATCCTTCACAAAGATATCCGCCCGCGCATTCGTGTCCTGTCCAGCGGGAAGGTAGTTGTCGCTTGGATCGGTAAATACGGCGAATCTTCCCTTAGGATCGAGTTTGACCCAGGACTGCCCGTACTGATTGCCGCGCTCTCCGCTCTGATTGGCGTTAATGAGGCTGAACTGCCTTTTATTCACCGTATAGGCGACAAGAGAGGGGGCGGCTGACGCCGCGTTTAGGATGTTCGTCGCTGTGGTCCTAAAGGCGACCACGTTTCCATCGAAGCTCAGCGCGGGATGGTCGCTGCTTTCGGTTCCAGGGCTACCATCGGTTGGGCTACGACTAATGAGTTGGAAGGAGCCGCCGCTCGCCTTGCTGGCAAGGACGACCTGATAGGTAAATGGGCTCGGATTCTGCCAGCCAAGCTCGCTCGAGTTTGTTCGAAAAGCTAGCCTCGTGCCTGAACCGCTGAGCACGGGATCGAAAAATTCGACCTGAGGACCATTTGTGATTCCCGCCCGCAGAACCTCAAGTGTGACGGCGCCGGTAGATGGAACGACGGTCGCTATAAAGATCCGCTTGGGAGGTGGCGCCATGCCCCCCACAGGTATCGGACCTGGGACGAGGTTATACGCCTGCGAGTGGAAGGCAACCAAGAATTTAGTTCCTCCGTCGAGAGAAACTACCGATGGATGTTCGCTAGGCCCGATTCCGGCGACTGCTTGCGACCCTTCGTAGCCTTTGCTCACGAGAATCGTCTTATTGAGGTCCGGGATTCGAAGATAGACCTGGGGATGCGGCTGCTGTTGTTCCAGAGGTGGATCTATCAGGTTTGGTGCCTCGGAAACAAACGCGATGCCGTATCTTCCGTTGGGCTCCACCTGCGATAAGGACGGGTCTCTGCTAGGACCGAAGGTTTCAATCCCATTGGGGGAGACGCTGACTCGAGTTATCGTTCCATTTTGGTCACGGACAAAAACATCTGACGCTTCATTACCGTCGCCCTCTACGAGATTGGACGCGAGAGACTTGAACGCAATGAGATTAGAATTAGGACAAACAGCGACTTCGTCGCTCTCTCCATCAGCGGCGGCGGGGCCGAGCCCTACTGATACCTGTTGAGGAACTGAGGGTACGAGGGTTTGAGCTACGGCGGAGAAAGCGGGATGGGCGAGGAGGGCCCCGAAGATCACAACATGTCCTACCCGGGTTCTTCTAATCATACCTAAGAGATCTTCCTACACCATTCCCTCTTACCTTACGATCTTCTGAGGGGCAGTGACTACATAAAACTAGTCGGCAGCCACCATGGTTACCTTAACGGCGAGGCGCTCTGGGGAGGAGTGCTTTACTATTTGTGTTCAAAATCGAGCTCACCCGACCACCCCTGAGGAGGGGGAGTCTTCGCGTACTTACTAGCTACGTCGCGGTACAGCCGGATAGTTTCGCTCAGCCGTGTGTCCTCGGATTCGACCTTGGCTACCTCGCCCGCAAATTCCTCAAAGCGTGCCTGGCAGAAGACCTGGTAGGCACGTTCCCATCCCTCGGCCACGCCGCGCTCCAGGGGAGGATCGAAAAGTGAGTAGAGAGGCACGGCCTCTCTGCGGCCTTTTACTCTAACCCTCCCCATCAGGACGGCTCCGGCGAACCCCCCGGCATCCTTCCGGGTCGCCTCAGTAAAGAGAATAGAGGTGCCGAAGTACTTATTGAGCCCCTCGACACGGGAGGAGAGGTTCACTGAATCGCCGATCGCTGTGTAGTCGAAGCGCTTCGTCGAACCAAGGTTCCCCACGAGCATCGGCCCTGTGTGAATACCTATTCTTGTTTTCAGGGGGGGGAAGCGCTGGGTAGCGTTGAACCGGGAAACCTCCCGATTGATTGCTATAGCGGTCTGCAGGGCGAGCTCAGCGTGATTTTGAGTTTTCACGGGAGCGCCCCAGATAGCGAAGATCGCGTCTCCGATGAACTTAAGAAGGGTGCCCTGATTTTTGAACACTACCTCCATCACCTCGGTGAAATAGGCGTTCAGCATCTCAGAGGTTCTCTCCGCCGGCATCTCCTCCGTAATCGTGGTGAAGTCGGCGATATCGGTGAACATCGCTGTAAGCCACATCTTTTCGCCGCCGAGCTTGAGGGCCGCGCCCTCCTGTCGCATGAGTGGAACCATCTCTGGCGAAACGTAGAGCGACATCGCTGACCTCAAACTCTCCTCCGCGCGTCGAGATGAAACATACGAAATTAGGGCGCTGACCAAGACAATTATCGGTAGAATGATCAACGTGGTCGCGGCACCTCCGAGAAAGAAAC
>JAIXPR010000084.1 GCA_027486155.1 Pseudomonadota bacterium
AAACGCTCCGCCAGCGCGGCCTGAGACGGCGATAGTGACTACTACGCACCCCCCGGATGAATCACCGCCAACGTCGGAGCCTAGAAAGCTGCTCGGATAAATTGTGCCCGAAACAGCCCATTTTCTCAGATTATTCTCTCGCTCCGGCCAATGCTCGGCCGGATACTTAGTATATACGTTCTGGAGGCAAATCAGTCCTCACTCGATTATGCATTGATCAGCGAACACACATGCTCAGGATCGAGCGTTTTTCCACCGATCGAAAGCTCCCCCTTCGGAAGCGCGGTTGTTGGATTCACCCCAATAGGTACACCCTCCGTGCTGTAGAGCATGGCCGGCTCATCGTATCGCCGAAAGAGTCGATAGCCAGTGATACGCCCCATGTACAAGGTGCGTCCCTTACTCTCGGCGAAGTGCCGTGTTACCAACTCCCTCACATGCCGATGCTGCTCAGCGGGGGGCCAATCCGGTAGATCGTGAGGGACGGGAAGGGTGTAGCGAGAATGTCCCCCAGTGAGGCAAAAGCACATTATCGAGATCGGAGTATCGTATTCCGGAACTCCCTGGAGGTAGGGGCGAAAGGCTTGCCGTTCGGCTTCTATGCGGGCGAGCCGTGCCTCCTCCACCTCTCGCTCCACGATGACTTCCGATTCGTTGAGCGCCCGCTCAAGCTCCGCGGGGTCCGGCGCGAACCGGCTTGCGTTGAGTAGTTGAAGGAAGATTTCGAGATGAACGCCGGAGTTTACGGTATGGTCGAACGCTCGAACCCCCTTGCTACTGTTTCTATACCCGATCGCCTCCACAAAGGGCTGAATCGAGAGCCCCGATTCATTGAGCGTTTTGATGAGTAATTTCCCGATTGGGTAGTTCGAACTTCGAGTCTTCATGATGCCTCCAACAAACGGTGTGACGCATCATGGAACTGATTTTGAGAGCTATACGCTCCCCCCATTCCTTGTCGAGTGACAAGAAACCACCGTGGCTTAACAGCTCGGTTGGCGCGACCGTTGAGAGGCGGACGCTTCCTGATGCAGTTTCAATTGTAGCGGATGGGGGGAGCGGTAAGGGAGTATTTGGTGGAGGTGTTTCATGGGGTGAGATAGGTGCTTGTGGTTGAGCAGATGCGGCTAAGGTGAAATGGGGGCGGGCCCAGGGACTCCTAGCTTATGTTCGGGGAGCGATCCGCAGTTTCAGACCACTATCATGAATATAGGACCATCCACCGCTTACATATCCGCAGTAGACTAGTCCTTTATCCTGTATGATATCAGACACCTGAGCGTCGGATATGTCCGTCAGTGTGGTAAGCCGGAAAAATACCGCTACCGATAACACGAGACGCCCGGACTCGACGTCCAACGTTACAGTGGAGTTTTCTGGCGTGAGTGCCACTTTAAAGTTTTCGGGGCCAGCGAAGTGCTGTCGGGCGTCACGCTCCGCGTTGTCCCAATCCCATTCAAAACGAAGAGGAGGAAGATGGCGCAAGGCTTGAGTGGTGGGCCCTCTTTGGATCAGGCCGACGCATTCCTTGATGCGCAGGGCGGTCGCATCGGAATCAATGTCGTCCATGTTAACTACCGCCCGCTCAATTCGCCATTCGAGTTTATGGGTGATCATGTGCGCTCACTTTGACTTGAAGGCGATACTCTCTACCACGCTCTTACTCTACAAGGTCGTTCGCCAGTATAGCCTTTTGATTCGAGAATCCTCGCTCGTCTCTCTGTTCCAGCGGAAGCTGAATTTCTTTTTGGTTTGGCTCCCAAGCTCTTTCACTACTTCGCGCGATACCTGAAGAATGCCTTTAACGACAAATTGTTCCGTGAAGAATACGCAGATCAGAAAGTCAAAATCCGCCTCGATGTCAGTTATATCAAAGGCTGTGTGCTCGATATTTTCGGGTACAATTCGCGATTTAATCTGATACCTCCGTCCGCTGTCGTCCTCAGCGTCGAATCCCGCTTGAACGGTGTTGGACGGTAGTTTTAAACCAAACATTTTTGAGACCATCCACTCGGCGAAGTCTCCTTGTAGCATGCGCTCTGATCTGAGAATCCCAAGCTTCCAAAGAGCGTCTCTGGCGCTCAGGTAGCACTTGATGATGTCCTGCGCTAATTCGAGGGTCGTTTCGAAATCCCGGTCTTCTATTCGCTCTAAGGTGATGTCATTCATGACTGACTACTTACCCTTTTTTTGCTCGATTTTATCACGACGAAGAGTTCTTCGCCTAGCGTCACGCGCTGTCTTTATCTTTTTCGCCACTATACAGGCGTTCTTTCTTATGACGCTTTCCCAAAACCTGAGAACTACATAGCCTTGCAGACGGAGGGTAGTGGAGACTCGTTTATCTCGTCGGATATTTGTCAAAATCTTTTGTCGCCAGAAGGGGGTGTACGAGGCTAACTCTTCCCTTCGAGAACGAAAGCCCCGAAGGCGCCAATTATTGCCATGCCAAAAGTCGCCGTCGCAAAATACCGCCACTTTTTCTCTCGGAAAGAGAAAATCAGGTCTCCCGGTTATGGCTTTGTGCTTAACCGGCCGGAGTCCTATTTTCCACATTTCGCTTGCCAGTATTCTCTCGGGTTCGGTTTCCTTGGAGCCAATGGCGGCCATGATTTTGGATGTTGTGGCCTTGGACCGCTTCTTGTTTTTGCGCACCCTTAGATTCCTAGAATCTGTTTGATACTGCACTGAAAGCCAAGTCGATGCCCTTTCATTTGTTCCTGGACGAGGCCCAACCATATGGTTAAACGCCCGAGGGCCAGACGCTCGACTGGCACGTTCCATCGCTCGAGCAGTTCCTCCTCACGAAGAGCTTTCAGCTCGTCTTGAATGAGGGCGTAGTCGTCCGCCGCATGACCAAATATTCGAGGAAGCTCACGCCATACCCCATCTATTTTGAAGGAGCGCTTGCCGCCAGCCGAGAATAGGTCTCTGAGCGAGCTGGTTACGACCCCGTGTTTGGCCGCTAGCCACGTGGCGAGATCGTTGTATTTGGACTTGCTGGTTTGCGAGAATACCGCCGGGAAAAGGGCCATGGCTTGAGCTCGGATTGATTTCTGCTCCTCGGCTGATAGGTTTCGCCAAACTCGCACGATCGGATTTAGGGCTTGCTGCACCTGCCCGGTGCCGTCCTCCATCCACCAAATACTTTCGCCAGGCTTTTTCTGGCCGCGATAGTACTCTCGAATAGGGGTGAATGGATCGTCGCTGAGTCTCAAATCATCATACGGCAATCCGATTTTATCGAATATGGTATTTCCCTCTTTAAGATCCATGTCTATCCAG
>JAIXPR010000077.1 GCA_027486155.1 Pseudomonadota bacterium
CTTTCGTTCATTTGCTGATAGGCTAAGTCTGACCATGGCTCGCCGTCGACAATCAATACTTACAACCCTCAAGCAACGTATCCCCGCGGGCGTCCGTGTGTTCGTCGCGTTATCCGGTGGCAAGGACTCCTCCGTTCTCTTGCACGGTCTTCTTAGGGTCCGGCGGCTCCTCGAAATCCATGTCGAGGCGTGTCACGTTGATCACGGGCTGCGAAAGGAGAGCGGTGACGATGCCACGGGGGTCGCCGCGATGTGCGAGAGGCTCGGAGTCGTGTGCCACGTTGTTCGTCTCGGTAAGCGACCCCCGCAGGCCAATATGGAGTCGTGGGCCCGGGCGGAGCGGTATTGCGCGCTTAAAGGGGTGATGGGGCGGGAGAGCTTGCCCGTCCTCGTTCCCGATGCTGTAGCGACGTCTCCTAGTTCAATGACATGCCTGCTTTTTTAGGGCAACAGTGCGCTTCTGAGAATCAGATTAGGATCAGGACACAGCGCCAGGTAAAGCTCTCGCTGCGATTCCGCCGCTACCCCTGGATAATCTCCGACCTTGCCTAACATATCCAAGATGATCTGAAAGTGAAGGTGAGGGGGCCAGTCACCGTTGATTGGCGGCGCGCCAAGGTTGCCGATCTGTTGGCCCTGCTTGATGACGGTGCCGTGCTCCTTTCCTGGAAGGGATTCTCGCGAAAGGTGCCCGTACAACGTGTGAAAGGCCACACCCTCCACCTCATGGGTAAGGATGACCGTCGGCCCGTAGTCGCCAAAGAGGGCGTTGTCTTGCGCGCTGTGAACTACCGAGTCGTACGGCGCGTACACCGGTTCCCCAGCGGGGGCCCAAATATCGATGCCAAGATGAATAGAGCGCACCTCTTCGCCCGTAGAGAATTGCTCGCCCCGGGCGTACCATCCCCGTTTCTCGTTGTATCCTCCGATACCGTATGCCGCGCCTGATTGGGTAAGGATAGCTTGGAGCAGATTGCTGATGTCCTTGTTATCTTGGCAATCGGTGGAGGCGACGAGCGGGTTGTTGAGGGAAAGATCGAGTTTAGCCGTAGTCGGAGAATCAAGGGAAAGGTTAACAACATTTCCTGGGGAGCTCCGGCGAATCGCGGCGACTACCTGCTGATGCAGGGGGTGGAACGAGAGAGCGGTGCTCATATATCCATCTCCAAGAAATAGGTCGAACGCTCGCGCGAGAAGCCCTGTCGCTCCCAGAAGCGCTCCGCCGATAGGTTGGACGGGGTTGTCATGAGGTGAACGATGCGGGCGCCCGCTTCGTAGAGCGCGGACAGCGAACTCTCACTCAATGCCTGTCCTAACCTATGATTGCGGTGCTCCGGAGCTACCCAGGTATGGGATATCGTTCCTCGTTCTCCATGCGAACCTCCGATAGATATTCCCACGATACCGTCACGATGTTCAATAACTTTAAGGAATCGGTCTGTGCGGTCGAGTTGCTGTCCGATCAAGAGCTTCTCCCATCCGTGAAACGCCAGCTCAGGGATATGTGTGAGGTCGTTGCTGATCCTTAAAAGGTCTTCGAGCGTACCATCTCGCAACGTAAATGACGCGGGCACCGAGGGCGCTGATGAGGGTGGGCATGCCAAGTCCTTCTGAAAGAGGGTCTCTCCGGGGCAAGGGCCGAATCCAACGGCGACCGCCGCGCTTTCCAACTCTTCTCCCGGTTCAAGGATCGCGTGCACACGTCGCACGCCTTCTTCTCGAAGAGCTTGCAGCGCGTCTTGAATCGCGTGAACTCGCTCCTCGTGATGAGATCCATGCACCTCTGAGATGAACCCCCTCACTCCGAGAGAGCCGGCCGATGCGAAACCAGCTCGCGCCGCCAGTCGCAAGAAAGAGTCTTCAAGGCCTGACAACGGGGAGCTACCGCGTCGCTCGAATGTTGCATGAGCCTTTGGTTTGGGAGAAGTATCTAGAGATGCCATAAGAAATAAAGATGAGTGCCGACGTGAGGAGCGAAATTACCGGATGCTATGCGGGCATCCGTGGTTAAGGTTTTATTGAGAAAAGGGGGAGTAGAAACGCGGTGTACGACGAAGAGTAAGAGAGGCCGTGCGGACTGCTGCTCTCGGAGAGGAGAGTCATCACGTCGTCGTATGCAAGGGGCGAAGTAGTCATAAAAGAACACCTGTTGAGAATTCAGATTCTGCACATTTTCGGCGTGTGACGCATCCGAGTTCGTAAGTTTTTTCACTTTTCTACAATATGTAACAAACGTTACACTTTGCGACTAAGAAGGTCTCCCCGCAGGTAGTCGACGAGCTCATTAGGTTTGGGCGTCACACGAGAAGTTGTATGTACGTAGTAGGAGGCCTCGGGAGTTGGGACTTCCAATTCAATATTCTTTCCTCTCATCCAGCAGAGCCTCAGCGATTCATGAGCGAATTATGGGAGAAGCACGGTAATGTGATAGAGAGTCTTAGTATTAGCGGCTACACAGGGCTTTTGAAGTACCGTACCTATCCATTTGTGGATCTTCATGGAGCGTCTTGAGTCCTTCGGGCGGGCATGGGTTGATAGTTCTGATCTCTCTCTCGGAGATGGGCAGATAGGCTGATACAGTCGGCCCGCAGATGATCTTCCGACCCTTTGAAAATAAGGTATAGTTCGGCCTATGGCCCGCCGACGACAATCCATCATAACAACCCTCAAGCAGCGCATCCCAGCAGGGGAGCGTGTGCTCGTCGCGCTATCCGGTGGCAAGGACTCCTCGGTTCTCTTGCATGGGCTTCTCAAGGTCCGGCGGCTCCTCGAAATCCATGTCGAGGCGTGCCACGTTGATCACGGGCTGCGAAAGGAGAGCGGTGATGATGCCACGGTGGTTGCCGCGATGTGCGAGAGGCTCGGCGTTGTGTGTCACGTTGTTCGTCTCGGTAAGCGACCCCCGCAGGCCAATATGGAGGCGTGGGCCCGGGCGGAGCGGTACCAAGCACTTAAAGGGGTGATGGAGCGGGAGAGCTTGACCCTCCTCGTTACCGCACACAACGCCAACGATGTCGCCGAAACCCTCCTTATGAGGCTCTTCGCCAACAAAGAATTAACGACTATTGAGGAGAGCGACCGGCGTCGTCGGTGCCTCCGTCCGTTTTTGGGCGTCTCTCGGGAGCAGATAGAAGATTTCGTGAGGGAGTATCAGGTTCCCTTTGTCGAGGACCCATCGAACGCCGACACCGCGATGGTGCGGAACAGGGTTCGCAAGAAGGTTCTTCCCCTTTTGGAGCGAGATTTCGACCCCTCGATCGTGTGGATCTTGTCGGAACGAGCGCAGTCGATAGCGGCAGATTGTGAAGCGCTACAATATGTTGCGGAGGGAACGGCTGACCGGATAGGGGCGGTGGAGTGTCGTGATAGGGCCTGGCTTCAACGATGTAGGAAGGAGCTTCACCCGCTCCCTTATGCAATCAAGTGGCGGGTAGCCCAGGTACTCTTTACCCCCATCCTTGGCCACACCGTGGGAGAACCTCGGGCCCGAGCCCTCGTCCACCTCCTTGAGGGGGCTCAACAGAGCCTTGACCTCGGTGGGGGAGCGGTCCTTACCTCAGAGGATGGGGGAAGGAGCATTAACCTTCGATCCTGATGTTGTCCCAAGCGGGTTACTGAGTAATAATAGTTCGACTTTATTGCGATTTCCGCACAGCAAGGTTTGGAGATTGAGCGGTGACAAGAAACGGTGTCTTTTGGCTCGGAATTATTCTTCTCGTTTTCACAGTATATAGTGTAGCCAAGAAAAAATCTGATGTAACAACAGAGCTTTCCTACAGCGAATTCCTTCAGGAGGTCGATAAGCACAATGTGCGAACCGTCCGCATCGAGGGGACTACGCTCTTCGGTGAATATCGGGTGAAGGACTCTCAGTTTGAGCGGTTCCACACCACGTTGCCTAAGGATGACACCCTCATCCCTAATCTGGTGAAGAACGGTGTTGATATCAAGGTAAACGAGCCTGCTGACCAGTCCTCGTACCTCTTCTTCCTGATGAACGCGTTGCCGATGATCCTCTTACTGGTGATTGGGTTTACCTTCTGGCGCCAAATGCAGATGGGCGCGGGGAAGGGCATGAGCTTCGGTAAGTCGAGGGCTAAGCTACTGACGGAGAGTCAGCAGAAGGTCACCTTCGCCGATGTGGCTGGTATCGATGAGGCTCGTTCGGAGCTCGAAGAGATTATTGAGTTTCTTAAGGACCCGAAGAAGTTTACCCGCCTCGGTGGCCGAATTCCGAAGGGAGTTCTCCTGGTCGGTTCCCCCGGAACAGGTAAAACCCTTCTCGCGAAGGCGATAGCTGGTGAGGCTGGTGTTCCGTTTTTTAGCATCTCCGGTTCTGATTTCGTGGAGATGTTCGTAGGAGTGGGCGCGTCTCGCGTTCGCGACCTCTTTATTCAAGGAAAGAAGAACGCCCCATGTATCATCTTTATCGATGAGATCGACGCGGTCGGTCGCCACCGTGGCGCCGGCATGGGTGGTGGTCATGACGAGCGAGAGCAGACCCTGAACCAGCTTCTCGTGGAGATGGACGGGTTTGAGAGTAACGAAGGCGTTATCCTTATCGCGGCGACAAACCGCCCGGACGTACTTGACCCTGCGCTGATGCGTCCCGGTCGTTTCGACCGTCGAGTCGTTGTATCTCGTCCAGATCTCAACGGCCGTCTCGGTATACTTAAGGTTCACACCAAGAAGGTTCCGCTCGCTGATGATGTGGACCTCAACTTGGTCGCTCGTGGAACTCCTGGGTTCTCCGGCGCTGATCTTGAGATCCTTGTGAACGAGGCCGCGTTGTACGCCGCGCGCCATAATAAGTCGCTCGTTGCTCGTTCCGACTTCGAGTACGCGAAGGACAAGGTGATGATGGGAGCTGAGCGTCGCTCAATGCTCCTCTCCGAAAAGGAGAAGCTGACGACCGCGTACCATGAGTCCGGTCACGCGCTCGTTGCCAAGAAGCTCGCGCACGCCGATCCTGTGCACAAGTTGACCATCGTTCCTCGTGGCATGGCGCTTGGTCTTATGCAGCAGCTTCCTGAGACCGACCGTCATACCTATTCGCGGTCATATTGGATGGATCAGCTCGCTGTATTCTTCGGTGGACGGGTAGCTGAAGAGCTCGTTTTCCAAGAGATGAATACGGGCGCGAGCTCAGACATTCAACGAGCCACAGACATCGCGCGACGGATGATCTGTGAGTGGGGAATGAGCGATAAGCTCGGACCTATCCACTATAACAGCAAAGAGGAGCATGTGTTCCTCGGTCGAGAGATCGGCAAGCCACGTGAGCACTCGGAGGCTGTCCAGTTTGAGATCGATGAGGAGGTGAAGCGCCTTCTCGCCGGTCAATACGAGGTGGCTAAGAAGGTCCTTACGGAAAACCTCGAGACCCTCCACAACCTCGCCAAGGCGGTGGTGGAGAAAGAGACCCTCGACGCGGACGATATCGATCGTATCTTGCGAGGCGAAGGATTCTCTCCGGGCCCGCAGGGTGGGCCAGGTGGACCTCAAGGTTCGGATGGTGGTTCAGATTCCACAGGTACAGGGGTCTCTGTCGCGGCCTAAGGGTTCGTCTGACAACCGCATGTGGAATGATTCGTGAGAGCGGATGGGGTCCATCCGCTCTCGTATTTGTGAAGCTATGAGTTTTGCGTCATTGGGGATATCGTCGGGGCTGTTGATCCAAGCGTTGGACATCCTGATCGTCTCTATCCTCATGTATCGCGCCCTCCTGGTTATTCGAGGGACTCGAGCGCTTCCTATGCTGCTCGGTCTTCTCGCGGTCGCCGCGGTCTACTTCATCGCCAAAGAGGTTGGGTTTGTAACCCTCGCGTGGTTGATCGACAGCCTCTTTAACTCCTTCATCCTTCTGGTTGTGGTGATCTTCCAAGACGACATCCGCCGAGCGCTCACAAAGGTCGGATCGCAATCGTTTCTCTTTAAGCAAGGTAAACCCGTTTCCCATCAGGTGCTCGACGAGATCGCGGTATCAGCCCACAAGCTCTCGAAAGCGAAGCTCGGAAGTTTGATGGTCATTCAGCGAGAGATCGGCCTCGAGGAGTTTATGGAGGAGAGTGTGCACCTTGACGCGCAGGTGAGTCCGAAGATCCTCCTCAGCATCTTCACAAAGGAGTCTCCGCTTCATGATGGCGCAGTCATCATACAGGGGGGGCGAATTAAGGCCGCTGGGTGCGTGCTTCCTCTCAGTTTTAACCCAGATCTCGATCCGAACCTCGGGACTCGACATCGGGCGGCCCTTGGGATTACGGAGCGTTCCGACGCCATGGTTGTGGTAACCTCCGAGGAGACGGGTGGTATTACCCTCTTCATCGATGGGACCCTTCATCGGAATTTGGACTCCAACTCTCTCAAAGATCTCTTGCAACGAAACTCCGCAGCGGGTGGGAGCTCGCGCCGCGATTTTCTGAGGAAACGGGAGGTCGTCGATGGTGAAGGATAATCTCCTGTTGAAGCTCGTATCCCTTTTGGCGGCGATCCTTTTGGCCTACTCGGTCAACAGCGATCGGAATATGAGCGTGATGAGCTTCAATGTGCCGATCGAGATCAAGAATCCTCCTGAGGATAAGGTCATCATGAAGCCTACCCGTCGGCTAGCGCAGGTGACCGTGCGAGGGCCCTCCTTTCTTGTGGGGCCTCTTGTTTCATCGCCGCCGCCGCTCCGAATTGTGGTGCCCGACGATGTTGGGGAGCGGTTCGAGGCCTCCCTCAAGGGGGGGGACCTCTCGGTACCTTCAATGATTGAGGTCGTTGGTGTTGAGCCCGCCGCTATGGAATTAGTGTTTGAGCCGGTCGAGCGAAAGGATTTCAAGGTAGAGGTTCCACGAGTTGGCCAGTTGCCCAAGGAGCTTACCCTCTCGAAGGTGGATGTGGAGCCTAAGGTAGCGACGGTGAAGGGGCCACGCTCAGAACTGAAACAGCTTCGGTTTATCGAATCTGACCCTATCGATCTGAGTGACATCTCAAAGACCGAGACCCTGACTCTCAATTTGAGGAGTCCTGGCAACCAGAGCAGCCTCATCACAAAGAGCGTGTCGGTTCGGGTAGCGATCAACGAGGTTCCGCGGCAGCGTTCCTTTGAGAAACGACCGGTGGAGCTACGAACATCCCCGAACATAACGGATATCAGTATAGTGCCGACCGAGGTGACGGTCATAGTCGAGGGCCCACCAGCTGTTGTGGCTGAGGTCGATCCTGGCTCTGTACTCCCTTATGTGCGAGTCAAGGATCCCCCACCTAGTGAGGGGCGTGCCACCCCGATAGATGTCGATCTTCCAGAGGGATGTACTGTGGCGAAGATCGAGCCCTCGAGCGTGATTGTCTTTAAGGATAGCGCTCGAAGGGTACCGACGAAGGTGAAAGGGGATAAGAGTTCGAAAAAGGGCTCTCGGTAGGAGAGGCTCGGCAAAGGATTATGTATGGTAAACGGAAGAAAGTACTTTGGAACTGATGGTATTCGAGGTGTCGCCGGCGTATCACCGCTCGATCCAGAGACCTTAGTTCGTCTGGGAAAGGCGGTCGCTAAGGTTTTCCTGAAGGATCAGCGTAAGCACCGTATCCTGATCGGAAAAGATACCCGGCTCTCCGGTTACATGATTGAGAGCTCGTTGGCCGCTGGGATTACCGCCATGGGCGCCGACCTTATGCTGTGCGGACCGGTGCCAACCCCCGGCGTAGCCTACCTCACACGAAGTATGCGAGCTGACGCCGGTATCATGATCTCAGCGTCGCACAATCCTTTCGAGGATAACGGGATTAAGATCTTCGGTTCAGATGGCTATAAGCTTCCGGATGAGATTGAGGCTGAGATCGAGCAATTGTTAGAGCCAGGTGTCCTCGACAGCGCCTCAATCGACTCTACAGGCATAGGCAAAGCGACACGAATAAATGACGCGGTTGGGCGGTACACCGTGTTCCTCAAGAGCGCGTTTCCGCGAGAGTGCTCCCTTGAAGGGTTAAAGATAGGATTGGATTGCGCTAACGGAGCGGCCTACGTTGTTGGTCCGCAGACGTGCTCCGAGTTGGGTGCTGATGTGGTTTCCCGAGGGGTTAGCCCCAGTGGTCGAAATATCAACGCCGGATTTGGGAGCCTCTATCCTGAGGTTGTAGGAAAGCTCGTCACCGAGCAGAACTTGAACGTCGGTATCGCCCTTGATGGTGACGCGGACCGGTGCATCTTAGTTGACGAGAAGGGGCGCATCCTGGATGGTGATATCGCGTTGGCTATCTGCGCCATCGATCTCAAGGAGCGAGGTGTTCTTTCAAAGCCCCGAGTAGTGGCGACGCAGATGTCGAACCTCGGTCTTGAAAAATTACTCAACTCCCATGGAATCGACGTTGTGCGGACCGGAGTAGGGGACCGCGCCGTTCTTGAGGAGATGGTTCGTCAGGGACTTCAGCTTGGAGGGGAACAATCGGGCCACACGATCTTCGCGGATCACGCGACCACCGGAGATGGTCTTTTGACCGCACTGAAAGTGATGTCGGTCATGTGTCGCAAGGAGCGCCCACTCTCAGAACTCGCGGCCGCGTTCGTCGCGTTCCCGCAGAAGCTTGTGAATATCAAGGTATCATCCCGTCCGGATCTCTCGACGATTGAACCGCTCGTGAAGGCGATTCAGCAAAAGGAGCAGGAGCTCGGAACGACCGGCCGTGTTCTCGTGCGGTACTCCGGAACCGAGAATAAGGCTCGAGTCAGGGTTGAATGCGAGGATGAGGATACCTGCAAACGACACGCGTCAGACCTTGCCGAGATCCTTGAACGAGAGATCGGAGCGGCGTGAAGAGCTATTCACTCGGAAGTTTCGGGTCCGTCACGGTTATAGATGAGTCACCATTATCGTGGTTCTCGCCATCCAGCGCGGAGATGGCTCGGCTCGATGCCGATACTATCGCTTCGGGTGTTAGCGCTCTCGAATTGATGGAGCGCGCCGGCGGAGTTGTCGTTGACGCTATCAATGAATTGGCACCCACTCGACAAGGCGCATTGTCCCACGTCCTCATTCTGTGCGGGCCGGGCAATAA
>JAIXPR010000387.1 GCA_027486155.1 Pseudomonadota bacterium
GGCTTCTAACATTCGACTCTATCAATGGGAGGGCGCGCATTCCTGCGCGCCATGGTGCGTGGGGTGGAATTAGTCCTTGTGCATGCCATATAACGCCCACCGAGCCCGGAGTGACCGTCTCCTGACGGGCCGGGTATGTACGAAAATATCGATGCGGTCCCGGCCCGTAAGGATACGGGCCCTCCGGATGGCATGTGGTGTTCTTAATCTGAAACCTAATTCGCCTCGCCACCACCGATGTCGGTAGTGGTTCTCATGTAGAGCTCCGGACTCTTGAGCTCAATCGGCACGCGTCGAACTGTGGAATCACGTGATGGTTCGCACACCGATATGATCTTCTCCACCACCGTCTCCCAACGAAAAGCGATAGCCGCGTTGCTCGCGGCGTGTGCTGACATCTCAGAGAGCTTGTGAGGATCGGCGAGGAGTTGATCAAGCGCACGGGTGAGCGCTTGTGGAGATATCTCATCGACCACCGCACCGGTTTTTCCAGGCACGATACCTTCAGGAAGCCCACCCATACGGAATGCGACAACTGGAGCCCCGCACGCTTGCGCCTCGAGGGAGATCAGGGGGTAGGGATCGAACCAGATTGAGGGGACGACACAGATACCGGCGCGCCGAAAGCCCTCTGCGATCTCGTGTTGCGTTCTCTTGCCATGAAAGATGAGGCCAGGGATCTGAGCGGCGAGCTGCTCGGTGTTGAGGTAGTCCGAGCGCGACCAGAGCGAGGAGCTTCCGAACACCTCAAGTTCGAGTTGCGGATATTTCGACTTGAGTTCGACGAACGCCGAAAGTAAGAGATGGAGCCCCTTGTCGGGAACGAGCGCTCCGGCGAACACCAGTCGGTACGGTTGGTGAACCGTGGGAGGCGATGGATGAAAGATCGAGAGGTCGACGCCGTTATGAACAACGGTCATCTTGCTTTCAGGCGCACCCTCACTGACGAGTTTATCCTTTTGCGCGTGCGACACGCAGACGATGCCGTCGCAGATATGTTCGAGTACGTCCGGTTTAAGGCCAGAGTCTCCGGCGCATCGGTCGTGCGTGATGAGAACTCTTCGAAGGCACCGCTCGCGTCCACGAGAGAGCATGATCGAAAAGGCCTTCCCGGCGGCAAGAAGAACGTAGGTGCCTTGCGTGTCCGCCCAATCAAGTGCCCGCTGGACATCGTAGGATGCGCCGAGATCAATGAAGTGTACTCCGTGGTCGTACGAGATCGGGTGCTTGAGGCGCGCGGCGAGATACACTCGTCGGCCGGTCGCGGCGATGTAGCGAGCGTGGTTGAGAGTCGCCATCTCCGCTCCGCTGTTTGGTCCCGTCGGATCGAGGGGATGATCGCTATGGACGATGAGGTAGAGCGGGGATGTAGAGGCGAGACTATCCATGTCCTGAACTCGGCTGCGATACGGTAATCGTGTCGATAGGTTAGGATGACTCTCAGAGCCGGGAGGATGCGTCAAATGGAGAGGAGCGCTCCCACCAATTGTCGTGAAAAGTCTGGTGGTTAGCAGTCTCTCGTCTTGCGCTAATCCCTACTCAGGGTGGAGGGGCACAATCGCTGGACGCGACTCAACGACCGGATCCCTCTCAAACCCCAGCTGCCCCAGCCGGCTTAGAGCGATGCATCCTGGTACTAGCAACGAGTCGCCGATGAACCGACACCTTGGTCACAGGAGAGGGGCACGACGAAGATCAGAGATCATAGTGTCAGTTCCTGTGCGTGGGCACAGCGTGGAATAACTCCGTTGAGTGTCGGCACATGGATGAAAGGTTGCAATCGAAGTTGTTCGGGTATGACCTGCTTGAGGGATGCTCCGGAGTCTGGCGGTTTGCCGTGTCCGTGCTACACTTCCCGGCGATTGAATTGTTCACGATTAAGATGAGCGTGCGGGAGATAACAAGATGGGGCGCCTAAGCATTCTAAGAGATGTCACTATCGTGTGTGCGGCATTGGTTAGCGTACTCGCAGATACGGCGCACGCTGAGGGAAGGGCGTTCGTGTGCTCAAAGGGCTCTGAACTCTCCTCGACGGAGGCTCAGGAGCTCTTAGGAAAGGTGCAATCCACCTACGCGTCGATTGAGACCCTGCACGGCGGGTTTAAGCAGGATTCCTATGTCGCCGCGCTCGATGAGCAGGAGACAAGCTCCGGCGAGATGTGGTTCGGCAAGCCTGGAAAGATGCGGTGGGTGTACGCTAAGCCACGCCCTCAAACGGTGGTCATCAACGGCGGGACGCTGTGGCTCTACCAACCTGAGAATCGTCAGGTGGTGATCGACGATATCGGAAACGTCCTGCTCTCAAGCCTCCCTGTGTCCTTCATGATGGGGCTCGGGAGCCTCTCCCGGGACTTTGAGCTTAAGGGGGCCTGCAAGGGGAGTGAGGGGGTTGTTTTACAACTCGTGCCCCATAAAAAGGGAGAAAAAGAGGGGCAGGGGGACTCCTTGGATGGCTTCGACCTCCTGGTAGACGCAGCTCAGGGGCTCCCAAAAGGAGCTAAAATCAGCTCCTTAGGTGGGAATACGACCGAAATCGTCTTCTCAGATCTCTCGACCAAGGAGGGGGGGCAGCCCGAGGGCCGATTTGTTTTAGAGTACCCAAAAGGTGTAGATGTAATGGACAGACGTTTGTCCCATTAATCATACACTATGAAGTCCAACGCTTTATCCATCCTCCCGCTCGGAGACGAGCCGGCTAAGAGCTGTTCTGTAGCCGTAAACATCACCGAACCGCAACCTCGCGAGGGTAAGGCCTTCGCTGGTCGCGCCGCTATCGTGACCCTTGGGTGCGCCAAGAATCAGGTGGACTCTGAGGTGATGATCGGTGTTCTCCGGAATACTGGTTTCGAGATCGTCAATGACCTGAGCCGCGCTGACATCGCGGTGGTGAACACCTGTGGTTTCCTTGAGAGCGCGGTGAAAGAGAGCGTCGACTGCGTACTGGAACTTTCTGAGCTTAAGAAGTCTGGAAGCCTCCGGCGTCTTCTCGTCGCTGGGTGTATGGTTGAGCGCTACAAGGGTGATATTCGCAAGGCTCTTCCCGAAGTCGATTCCTTCATCGCGCTTGATGGATTACTCAGCGTCGGACAAGCTGCTCTCGGCGAGGATGATTCCTTGCGCGATATCCTCCATGAGGGTGCGCGCCCGTACTTCCTCTACGATGAGACGATGCCTCGTCACTTAGCCTCTCAGTCGCACATGGCGTACGTGAAGGTATCGGAAGGGTGTAATCGCCCGTGCGCTTTCTGTATCATCCCTCAGATTCGTGGGTCGATGAGAAGTCGAACCGTTGAGTCTATCACCCGTGAGGTTCAGGCGCTTGGCGCGCAGGGCGTTAAAGAGATGAATCTCGTTGCGCAGGACCTCACCGCGTACGGAACGGATACCGGGAACGCTCGTCTCGTGGATCTCCTTCGCTCGCTCGATCAGGCTAAAGCCGCTCAGTGGATTCGACTGCTCTACGCGTATCCGGTTGGAGTGGATGATGAGCTCCTTGCTGCTATTTCGGATCTTCCGTCGGTGTGTAACTACCTCGATGTTCCACTCCAGCACGCGAGTGAGTCGGTACTCAAGTTGATGAGGCGGCCGATAGGTCGATACGGCTCCCGTCGTTTCGTGGAGTATGTGCGTGCGCAGGCTCCATCGATCAAGTTGAGGACGACCTTCATCGTCGGGTTCCCAGGAGAGACCGAAGCTGATGTGGCCGAGCTTGAGAAGTTCGTGGCTGAGGGGCACTTCGAGAGCGTTGGTGTGTTCACCTACTCCCCGGAGCAGGGCACCGCGGCGTTCGACATGAAGGATCAGATCTCTGAGAAGGAGAAACGCATCCGACGAGACCGCATCATGCTCGCGCAGCAAAAGGTTCGGATCGCGAAGAACGACGAGTACATCGGGCAAGAGTTAGAGGTTCTCGTCGAGGGACCTCACGAGGAAACTGACATGTTGCTCACCGCGCGCACCCGCTTCCAGGCTCCAGAGGTGGACGGCTCCGTGCTTATCAACGATGTTGTTGAGGGTCTCGGAACGGTTGAAGCTGGACATTTGGGCCGCGTTAAGATCACAGAGGTCTCGGGATACGATCTCGTTGGTACCCTGATCGCCTAGCACGGTTGCGAGCTCTCCTAGTCCTGACGCCGAGGTCCATGACCTCGTTTGAGAGCGTACCCGTGGAAGGTCTTCCTCGTTTCCTTATGTAAGTGCCGTAGATAACTACTTGAATGGGGCGGGCCCGGTCAGGGTGAGTTGTCGCATCTATCCTCAAGGGAACACGGGCATGAAGGGTGACCGAAAATCCTTGGAGGGCCTCTGCGTCCTTTGTGGTAAAACCATATCTTAGACTCATAATCCCACCTCACGCGTACCTAACAAACCGTGAGTACGTGCAAGACCGCCGAACAGGTGGATATACCTAAAATCCCAGCATCTTTCGGTTCCCCGAAGGCGCCGGATGGAGTATACCCTGTGCTGATATTTTCAATCCTTTGGAGTAACGATGAGTTCACAGAAAAATCCGTACATCTTAGCCCTTAATGAGCTCGGGCAGTCGGTCTGGTACGACAACCTCTCCCGCGATGTTTTGCGCTCGGGACAGCTTAAAGTTCTTATCGAACAGGGAGTGTCGGGACTGACCAGCAATCCAACTATCTTCAAGCAGGCTATCGCGGACACGAACAACTACGATGAGGACATGAAGTCGAATGAGCTCAAGGGGCTCGCGACCGAGGCTCTCTGTGAGGAGCTCATGTTGCGCGATGTGGCCGCCGCCGCTGACCTCCTCCGTCCAACATACGACCTCACAGGTGGAGGAGATGGGTACGCGAGCATCGAGGTATCTCCATACCTCGCCGATGATTGCCAGGGAACGATCGACGCCGCTGTTCGACTATGGGGTAAGCTCAATCGCCCGAACGTGATGATCAAGATTCCGGCGACTGCTGAATGTATCCCCGCGATCCAGGCGGTGCTTGAGAAGGGGATCAACGTGAACGTAACCCTCATCTTCTCCAAAGAGGTATATGAGGATGTGGCTCACGCCTACATCAAGGCACTTGAGGCACGAGCCTCACGCGGGGAGAGCGTTCGTGGCATCTCCTCCGTGGCGAGCTTCTTCGTATCCCGAGTCGACGCCATCGTTGAGAAGTCCTTCGATGAGCTTCTCAAGGCTGGAAAGGTTCAAGCTACCGATAAGGATCTCTTCTTCGGAAAGGTTGGCGTGGCGAACTCAAAGATCGCGTACGCGTCGTTCGAGAAGCTCTTCACCGGTGACGCCTTCAAGGCTCTCAAGGAGAAGGGCGCCCGTGTACAGCGACCCCTCTGGGCATCGACAGGTACCAAGAACCCAGTGTTCAAGGCTGTTATGTACGTTGAGGAACTCGCTGGTCGGGACACCGTAAACACCATGCCTCCAGGAACGGTGAAGGCTCTTCTCGCCGGTGCTGATATCAAGCCGAAGCTTCACTCAGGAGCAGAGGAGGCTGTGCAGCTTATCGCTAAGGTCAACGCGATGGGGATTCCAACCGACGCGCTCTATCTCGATCTGCAGAAAGCGGGTGTGAAGAGCTTCGCTGATTCGTATCGAGAGCTCCTCGATTCGATTGAGACTAAGAGAAAGAGTATCTAACGGATTAAGTAGGAACTGAACGTGGACGAATCCAAGACGAAAGAAAATGAGGGGCGGAGCACTCGTCCGCCGGCTACCATCCTCGTAATCTTTGGCGCTAGCGGCGACCTTACCTCGCGTAAGCTTATTCCAGGACTTTGTAATCTCGCGGAGGATGATTACCTTCCGGAGAACTTTATCGTTATCGGCTCATCGCGGTCGAAGCTGAGCGATGATGATTTCAGAGCTAAGGTATATGAGGGTGTGAAGAAGTACTCTCGTCGTCCTATCAGTCCCGCCGTGTGGGAGAAATTCGCGAAGCGCCTTCACTATCAGCCGTGCGACGGTGAGAAGGTGGGGGATGTTGAGGCGCTCAAAGGTCGCATGGAGGCGCTCGCCGCTGAGCAACCGGGTGTGCGTTTCAATTACGTGTACTACCTCGCGATGGCGCCGCAGTTCTTTGGTCCGATTGCTTCCAACCTCAAAGAGGTTGGATTGATCGAGCCGTACGCGAAGGGCGCTCGCCAAACCTCGGTAGTCGTTGAGAAGCCGTTCGGCCACGATCTTGAGTCCGCTCGAGAGCTCAACACCATCATCCGACAGAGCTTGGCTGAGGAGCAGATCTACCGAATCGATCACTATCTCGGAAAGGAAACCGTTCAGAACATCCTCGTGTTCCGTTTCGCCAACGGTATCTTCGAACCGTTGTGGAATCGTAAGTACGTCGATCACATTCAGATCTCGGTGTGTGAGGATATCGGAATCGGAACGCGCGCGGCGTATTTCGATCAAAACGGTATCCTGAGAGATATCGTGCAGAATCACGTATTGCAGATGCTCGCGTTGCTCTGCATTGAGCCGCCGAATTCCCTAAGCGACGCTGACAGCATCCGAGATGAGAAAGCGAAGGTGCTTCGCTCTATCAAGCGTATGACCCCGGAAGAGGTTAGAGCCAATACCGTTCGAGCCCAGTACACGAAGGGCACCGTCGGTGGCGAACCCGCTGTGGGATACCTTGAGGAGAACGGAGTTGCGCCCGATTCGAAGACCGATTCGTACGTCGCTCTCAAGCTTGAGATTGATAACTGGCGCTGGAGTGGCGTTCCGATCTACATCCGAGCTGGAAAGCGCTTGCCGAAGCGAATTACTGAGATCACGATCTTCTTCAACAAGGCTCCGGACTCCCTCTTCAAGGGACGCCAGGTTGGCGAGCTTGAGCACAACGTCCTCTCCATTCAGGTTCAACCGAAAGAGGGAATGTCGCTCCGTATCAGCTCCAAACCTCCTGGGCCACGCATGCGGGTTCGTCCCGTTGAGATGGACTTTACCTACGACAGTTCGTTTGGTGTTGCTTCGCCTGAGGCCTATGAGCGACTTCTTCTCGATGTGATGAAGGGGGACGCTACCCTCTTCACCCGTAACGATGAGATCGAAGAATCATGGGATCTTCTCGCCCCGATCTTTAAGGAGTGGGAGAGTTCGAATCCACCACCGGTGTACGAGTACGAGGCCGGCACGTGGGGTCCAGTTGAAGCAGACCAGCTCATTAACTCAACGAAGGATTCGTGGCGTAAATTATAGAGAGGCGCGGATACTATCAGCGCGAGGTTAACGACTAGTACGGTTGTGAGGCGGGCATGCTGAAACTATCGCTGTCTGAATCGAGTGAACACTTTCGCGCGAGCTTCAGAGAGTGGCTCGCAAACAATCCTCCACCCTCCGCCACTAACGATACATCGCTTGAGACCTTCGAACGGGTTGGGCGTGCGTGGCAGCGCGCTTTAGCGGGTGGTGGATGGCTCGGTACCCACTGGCCGAGGGAATTCGGTGGTCGTGGGCTGACGCTCGTCGAAGAGGCTATCGTTCAGGAGGAGCTCGTTCGAGTCTCCGCTCCTCAGATTCTTGGACTCTTCGGCCTCACGATGGTGGGGCCGGTTCTTATCTCGCATGGTAGCGAGGCGCAGAAAACTCGCTTCCTCGCCCGCATCCTCTCCGGCGACGATATCTGGTGTCAGGGCTTCTCAGAGCCGGGCGCGGGAAGTGATCTCGCCGCGGTGCGGTGCCGCGCGGTTCCCACCGAGGGGGGATATCTCCTCACTGGCCAAAAGATCTGGACGAGCTTCGCGCACATCGCTGATTGGTGCTTCGTTCTGTGTCGTACGAGTGATTCGCAACGAAAGCACGAGGGGCTCTCGTATCTGCTCGTCGACATGAAGTCGAAAGGAATCACGACCCGACCGCTTCAGCAGATCAGTGGCGACAAAGAGTTTAATGAGGTGTTCTTCGACTCGGTATTCGTTCCTTCTGAGAACCTCGTCGGAAAAGAGGGCGATGGGTGGAAGATCGCGATCTCAACCCTCATGTTTGAGCGAGTAGTGTTGACCTTCGCTCGACAACTTCAATCTGAGACGGCACTGCGAGAGATGCTTGCGCGCGTTGACGATTCTACGTCCGCCACAATCAAAGCTGATCTTGCTCGGTGTGTCGTGGACGCGTGCGCGACCCGCGCCTTGGCCTATTCTCATCTTATGACCTACGCGCAGGGAGCCGCACCGGGGCCGGAAGGGTCACTTGATAAGCTTTTGTGGAGTGAATCTTTTCAGCGCTTGTGCAAGGTCGCCGTTTCGCTCTGCGGTCCTGAGGCCGCTCGTGGTGAGCATGACGCCGAGGTCGGTCCTGATCTCCATAGATATCTCTACTCTCGAGGAAGAACGATCGCGGCGGGAACATCAGAGATCCAGCGCGGAATCATCGCCGAGCGGATCCTTGGGCTCCCTCGTTTAAAGCATACGCTGGCGTAACGAGGTTGAGGGGTGCCAGGGGGAGTTCTCGCTCTCGAGTCGCTGATATCCGATTAGGCTCATCGTGTATCTTTCAGCCCTCTGCCCAGGCTGTTCATTCACTAGTCCATAACCACGGATCAGCTGCTTATAACGTCCTACCTCTCTTATTAGCGGTGAAAAGTTAAGCGAGTCGTATACCGGTCCGAGAACTTCTTCGGAGATGGGTAAAGGGGAGGAGATATTCTCACCCTCGTTGTGCCCTCTACGAGTAAGAGTAAAAACATGTGTGTCCTCAAAGATGGAGATGGCATTCTCATCTCTGCGTACGTTGTGGCCGGCTCTTCGAGTCACCCATCGAGGACGAAAGAGGTAGTATATGAAAAAGATAGTGATATTGGCTGTACTCCTGGTTTTAGGCTCAAAAACGGGCTACGCGGATGTTGATAGTCTCATCATTCGCTACGGAGGAGGGTGCAAATCAGATAACGCGACGGGTAGTTGCACGATTCGGGTAATGGCGCAGGGAAC
>JAIXPR010000318.1 GCA_027486155.1 Pseudomonadota bacterium
ACAACTTTCACGACACCTGGCTACTGACGAATGCGTGAGGACAAAGCCTCAACTGCGGCCATCGCACCTCTACCTCTAGTATCGGGGCGGGATCGAAGACCCCTGAAGGAGTTTGAGGGGAAGAGCGAGAGATTTTATGATTTGAACTGAAGAAACAGCCCCTTGCGCCCCATAACAGCGGTTTGGTGGCGAGATCTCCCCGGAATGGTGCTCCACATAGAGTAGGAAGCGAGATCGGATGGAGGTCTCCTAACGGGCGAAGAGCTCCGGTAAGACCCTTACAAACTTCGATCGGGGCATAACCTCACCAAGCCCGAGACCAAGGGCCTCCCCCGCCACCTCCTCGTGGACGTGAGAGAAGAAACTAACGACCCGCCATCCCTGAGCGATCAGGCGGGCTACCGGATCTTTGAGAGCGTCCTTAGGGGCGCCACATTTCTCAAGGTCGATCATGAGAACTCCTGGTGTCGAAGACTCCCTCAGAGCTCGCTCCAGTGCCTCAAGGGAACGAGCGACCCGCACCTGCGCGTTCGAGGCGGCCGCCACCTCCTTGACCTTGGAGATAAACAGCAGATCGCCGGAAAGAATGATACCAGTTAGCATACGTCGTTACTCAATCCCAAAACTCTGCGCTTTCGCGATCAGGTTAGAGCGAGAGATACCGAGCTGGCGGGCTGCCTCACTCTTATTACCGTCACATCGCTTGAGCGTTGCCACGATCATATCTCGCTCAACGCTCTCCAAAACGTCCTTAAGCTTCCCATCTTGCGGAAAGGTAACGTCACCATCGACCGTGGCTCCACTTGCGACCACCGTTGGCGAGAGACACGACCGCGTTATTACGGACTCCTTTCCCGCCATAACGTAGGCGCGTTGAAGCTCGTTCTCGAGCTGTCGAATATTCCCGGGCCATGAGAAAGCCTCAAGCGCGGCCATAGCGTCGGAAGCGATCTCCTTTTGAGCCCTCCCGCTCTTCTCCGCCACCTTCTTGAGGAAGAACTCGACCAAGAGAGGCACGTCCCCTCTTCTCTCGCGCAGCGGCGGCAAGGAGAGATTCACCACATTAAGTCGATAGTAAAGATCTTCGCGGAACGTCCCAGCCTTCACCATCTCCTCAAGATTTCGATTGGTCGCGGCGATTACACGCACATCTACCCGCACCTGCTTCGTTCCCCCGACCGGCATGAAGGTGCCGTCTTGAAGAACACGGAGCAACTTAACTTGAAGCGCGGGGCTCATTTCGCCTAATTCATCCAAGAAAAAGGTACCGCTGTCAGCGACCTCAAAGAGTCCCTGCTTATCTCGAAGAGCACCCGTGAATGAACCCTTCACGTGACCAAAGAGCTCTGACTCAAGAAGGTTCTCATTAAACGCCGAGCAGTTCGCGACGACAAACGCTTTATCCTTACGAGGACCGTTCGTATGAAGCGCTGTGGCGACAAGTTCCTTTCCGGTACCGGACTCCCCCGTGACGAGTACGGGAACATCGGAATCCGCCACCTTCGTCATCACCTCATACAACGATGTCATCGCCGGGCTTCTGCCGATGATGTTCGAGAATGAGAAGGTCTCCTCCATTCGGGCTTGGATCCGACGATGCGCGACCTTCGCCTCTCGAAGTTCACCATAGAGCGAGCGCACTCGAAGAGCGGCATGAACCCTCGCTATCAATTCGTGCGAGTTGTAAGGTTTGCAGATGTAGTCATCCGCGCCCTCATTAAGGCCGTGAATGATGTCCGCGAGTTCGTCCCTTCCCGTGAGGAGCACGATAGGGATATACCGCAGATCCGGATCCCCTTTAAGGATCTTCGCGACTTGATAGCCGTTAGGCTCCGGCATCATGACATCGAGGAGGATCAGGTCCGGGCGCTCGTCACGAGCTTTCTCAAGGGTCTCACTCCCCGAAGAAGCAGTGACCACGGAATACCCGCGCAACAAGAGAAGCTGCTCCAGGGCGTACAACCCATCGGGTTCATCATCGACGGCGAGGATCTTTACGGTACGGTCTTGAGACATGGGCGAAATACTAGCTTGAAGCGAACTGCCCTGAAAGCCCCTGACAGGGAGGGTAAAACCCCTGCCACACTGAAAGTGCTTACGGAATCGTAACTTTAAGGGAGAGCTCTTCCAGGAAACAGTTCTCGCTCGCGGCAGGTACCCGCAGAACCTCGCACCGCAAACCGGACGCGGTAAGCGCTGCCGCGACCCGCTCAATGGCTTGGATACGGACGGTATGATCAAAGGGCACCATCGATAGATCTGTCGGCCCCGAGACCACGTTCCCGTTCGAAACCTGCGCGTACTTCCACCCTATCGATTCGTGACGAAATACCCCTTGGTAGGATATCGAGGATTCCCCCCGCTCCGCCGCCTGGTGAAGGTGAACGACAAGGGTATCGAAAATGCGACTCGACCTCTGAGCCGCGGCGACCTCGATCTCTGCAGAAGAGCGGCGACCAAGCTCTTGAGCATACCACTCGCGCCGCTCATCCTGCTTGTGCTTCAGGGCGAGATCTCGCTGTGAGGTCAGAATAGCGAGAGATTCGGGTTCTAGCTTTAGCTCAGATTGCGGGGAAGGGGTTGAAGGTCCAAGGCCCATAGATAATCCGTGTTGTAGTCTTCAATGAGGGTGCCACCTTCGGTGGGGCTAGGCAAAAGGTGAGGAGGCGGGAGGACAGGTGCGTACAGATGCGGTCTACTACTGGCTGGCTCGGCTGAGGCTGATATGCCCCCCCCCAAAAAAAACGAAGCCGCACGTCGGGAGGGCGAGCATTCCTGCTCGCCGGAATGTCGCGAACCGAGATTAACCTTTACCTTGAGCGCAGATGTGGCGGTCAGGAATGACCGCCCTCCCCCAAATTACGGTGATCATCCTCGGTCGCTGTATATCGTAAGGCGATGGTCGTTTGCGATGTGTGATATTCCGGCGACCGGGGACGGGCGCCCGCCGTTTAAATGTGGAGTACCGAGCAACTCAACGTTGGCACGTCAAAAACAACACGCCATAAAAAAGCGACCCACCCCCGCCGTTCCTTTGCAACGACGAGAGAGCGAGTCGCTCCTCAGATGAGAAGAGGTATCCTCTACCCCTTCATCTTATCCAAGAACTCCTTATTGCTCTTGGTTCCATCCATCTTGCTAACGAGGAACTCCATAGCCTCAACGGAGTTGAGTGGGTTAAGCACCCGTCGGAGCGCCCATACCTTCTGCATGACGTCGTTCTCAAGGAGGAGGTCCTCTTTACGAGTTCCCGATGCCTTGATGTCCATAGCTGGGTAGATACGTCGCTCAGCGAGCTTACGATCGAGCACAATTTCGCTGTTACCGGTTCCTTTGAACTCCTCGAAGATAACTTCATCCATGCGGCTTCCGGTCTCGATGAGCGCGGTACCGATGATGGTGAGGCTTCCGCCCTCCTCAACGTTACGAGCCGCACCGAAGAAACGCTTCGGCTTGTGGAGCGCGTTGGCGTCCACACCTCCGGAGAGGATCTTGCCACTTGGAGGAACCACGGTGTTGTACGCACGAGCAAGTCGAGTGATCGAATCAAGAAGGATCACAACGTCACGCTTGTGTTCAACAAGACGCTTCGCCTTCTCGATCACCATGTCAGCGACCTGTACGTGGCGCTGAGCCGGCTCGTCGAAGGTCGAGCTCACAACCTCTCCCTTCACGGAGCGGGCCATGTCGGTCACTTCCTCAGGAC
>JAIXPR010000122.1 GCA_027486155.1 Pseudomonadota bacterium
CAGGAATGCTCGCCCTCCCTCCTTTGCGATCCTTGACCTGGGAGGGCGGTCGTCCTCGCCGAGTGGTCGCGTGAGGCGAAGATCGTTTGCGATGCGCTGTATTCCGGCGAGCAGGAATGCTCGCCCTCCCTCCTTTGCGACCCTTGACCTGGGAGGGCGGTCATTCCTGACCGCCACAGTGCATGTTTCTCCGGAGGGCCCGTCTCCTGACGGGCCGGGTATGCACAGATGTTTCATCTCGGATTCCAACCCCTGACTTAAGGGGTATTAGCAAACACTAAAAATACTCCCTAAAAAACAAAACCTCTCGCTCAGTGACCCGCTCCTTCCCGGTCATCATAGCGACCGAGGGAAGATGAAATTGCAGCTCCTCGGGCAACCGAGTAAATCCGAGCCTCTCATACAATGCGGGACGTACCTCGGAATACAACATGAACCGAACGTCGACATCCTGACAACGAAGGATCTCCATCACACCCCGCGTGAGGGTCGAACCATATCCCTGCCCTCGATGCTTTGGATTGACTGATACCGAAGCGATTCCTATGAGCCCCCGAACGAATCGAATGGTGTTGAGGTTCGCGAGCGGCTCACCATCGTTCGATTCGAGGAGATAACGGGTTCCGCGAGTGTGGTGTTTGTCGTGGGCGTAGGCGGCTACGAACTCCTCAACGGAGAGCCCCTTCCCCCACGCGTCGTGTCCGAACGCCAGATACACAGCCTCATCCTCCGGCATCATCACTCGGATGCGGCCAACCTCAGTAAACCGCTTTTGACCAGGTGCCACCTCCTCGTGAAACATCGGCTGAGGACGAACCCACAGTGGAGCCATATCGTTGTCGTACAAACTACGATACACCTCCATCGGCTCACACGTTTCAGAGTGCAAGGCGGTACCGAGCCTTAGGTACAACATGCCTCGGGTGTGTCGATAGAGTGTCCACATATACGCCCTACAAGAGAGAGGTCGTCGCTGGAGCCCTACCAGGAAGGTATCCCGCGATCTTTTCTTTAATCTTCACGAACTTTGGTGTGATGCTGGTCAACTTGGCGTCCCACTCCTCGTTGATTGCCTGACCACGAACCGTGAGATGAAACTTAGACATGATCATGATCAAAAACAGAGGCTTGAGAAACGCTTGTCGTACGTTAATCGCGAACATCACCGCGACGAGAAAGGTCCAGCCGCCGATTACGGGCATGACATACGTGAAAAGCGCTGCCGGTGCCAGCATAATGAGCCACGCCACCGCCGTGAGTAGGTAATCAAAGAGAACACACCAAGCCGCGGTCTTGAGAATCTCCTTATTGTTCTGACAGTAGTAGATGATTCCATCCTTACCACCCCGCCACGGATTTTCATCTCCGCGGGCAAGGTTATAGGAGAAGATCGTCTCATCGAGGTACGTTGTAGAGGCGTGGAGAACGGTTGTTACGAGATTCGTTATCGCCTGAAGGCCCGGAATGGGAATGATAGAGCTTATCCACTCCAGGGTCCTATTGAAGGCTCGCACAACCCCATCGACAAGGATATCAAGCGCGAAGAGAACGTTCACCTGGCCGTACCGCTTAGTCACGATTCGCTTTCCATACTCGAACATCCCCTCCTTTCCGTTTGCTACCTTTCCGGTAGTAATTAATTCCGTGAGCACCGCGATATGACCGCACTTGATGAGATAGAGGGCGTAGCGCACGAACACGCTCCATAGCCATCCATATAAGCCGCATCCTGCAAGAAGCCATCCCCAGCCGACCCACGGATGAATTCTATCGCCTAAAAAGCCAGCACCTCCAAACGTTACGCCGAACCACAGGACGGTTACGACGGTCGCCGCTACGAGAAGCGCGAATCGGACAACCACATACGGCATGGTTTTCATGAGCAATCCGAACGCGGTCAGCAATCCCGCGTCGGCAATCGCCACCGGATAGGAATGGCGAACAGGTTCAGTTGGATGATTGTAGACGGCGGTGTCGGTCACATGCCCTCCGTGAGTAAAACGCTGGGGATCCTTTGGATACTACGTCGAGAAGGCGCCAATTCCAAGGGATAAGAGGCGGATGTGTTCACGATGACGATGACGTAACACGATTACGTTATAAACGTGAACCGATAGCCGTGGACGGCTCTCGTTATCCGTCACACGTGATCGTCATCGTCATCGTCGGCGACTATTCATCAGAAAAGCTAATGTCCGCCGCGTATTCAGAGTGACCTCCCTTGGCCAGATATCTCTAAGAACCCAAAAAGAATGGAAACTCCCGGCACATCCATCGATTGAGTACCGCGTCATCGATGGCGCCATCGCGCAGGAGCGCCGCCAGGGAACTGGTGTCGATAGCTCCTTTGAGAAGCCGATTTATATCGTTAAGCTCATGAGCGATCGGACTTCGTTCCTCTTTCGTCTTAACGTGTTGAAGTAGGGCGAGGAGTTCGCTCCGACGACCGACAAGCGGCCTCAAGATTCTCTCATCATTAGCCGAGAAAAACCCTTTGCCGAGAAAATCCGTGGTGTGAGAGACCATGGCCTTGTAGTTCGCTTTCATGTCGCGAGCGCGGAGATAGTGCTCGACGCGCTCTGGAAAGAGGTAGCGGGTCGCGCTCGCTACCACAAAGCTTGGCAACGACTCACCCCACAGTGCCCGCGCGAATGCGTTCACAAATTGGTCGTATTTCGCGCCCCCGATGCCATGGATGAAGAGGTCAGAGCATACCCCTCGCAACAAGAGGGTAACGATACTACCTCGAGGCGCGAGCAGAAAGCTTGCGGAGATTGGTTGACCGGGTCGTACCACGACACGGCGCCGAGTACCGTCTACGATCTCCCATAACGGAACCTCAACACCCTCGGAGTCTCTC
>JAIXPR010000393.1 GCA_027486155.1 Pseudomonadota bacterium
ACGGCCCGCGGGGACGCGGGCCCTACCGGGTGCTGTGTCGATCGTGAGGTATCAAGGCTTCGTCTATTGTCGTAGGAGCAGGGCAGCATGATGATTGAAGAGATCATTCAACACGCGGTGGCGCGCAACGCTTCAGATCTCCATATCGTTGAGGGTGAGCCCCCGCGGGCGCGTGTGGCCGGTGCTTTGGAGGAGCTTGATGGTGAGCGGATCTCCGCTGACCGATTCACCACATTTCTTCATGCTCTTCTCTCAGAACGAGAGCGCGACGCACTCAATGGAGGTGTAGAGGTCGACACCGCGTGCTCGGTGGGAAATGGAAGGTGGCGCGTTCACGCCTATCTCCAACGCCGAGGTCGGGCGCTCTCTATGCGTCGTATACCGGGTCGTCCTCCCGCGCTTGAGACGCTCGGGCTTCCTGAGAGCGTTGCGCGGTTCTCTCTGGTGAGACGTGGCCTCGTCCTCATCACAGGTCCGACCGGTTCGGGAAAATCGACCACCGCCGCCGCGCTCATCGATCAGATTGCGAAGCGGGACCCGAAGCATATCGTGACGATCGAGCATCCGATTGAGTTTGTGTTCGAGAGCGACCGCGCTCTTGTGTCTCAGCGCGAGGTTGGAACGCACGTTGCATCGTGCGCCCATGCCCTCCGAGCGGCCCTTCGGGAGGACCCTAATGTGATCTTCGTTGGAGAGATGCGTGATCTTGAAACGATCCAGCTCGCGCTGATCGCCGCCGAGACGGGGCACCTCGTGATCTCAACGCTGCATACCTCAAGCGCCGCTCAAACGATCGCCCGCATCATTGACGTTTTTCCTGCTGAGCAACAACCTCAGGTTCGCGCCGCGCTCGCGGAAACCCTTGAGGGGATCGTAGCTCAAGAGCTTGTGGTAAATCGACGCGGTGGACGATCTGTGGTGAGAGAGGTTTTGGTCGCTACTCCTGCTGTGCGCGCGCTTATTAGAGAGGGAAAGACGCACCACGTTGATCACGTGCTGCAGACCTCGGCGGGAAGTGGGATGCTGACCCGAGAGATGAGCATTCGCGGACTTCAGGAGCGGGGAGAGATCGATAGGTTGCGGTGAGATGGGTGCCAGTTGAGGCGCTTACCCAAGCTCGGAGCGTTTGTTCTCTCCATACTAGACCCGGGTGCGTGTCTTAAGGAACCTAAGCGTTATCTTACCGATATGATGTATACGTATTTTAACAAAGAGAGCGGTGAGAACGGAGAGGGTTTTCTTCCAACTGTCCGTTCTCGCTGCCCTCTTTGTAAAAGTATCCTTCGAAAGAGAGAACGGAACGCATACCCTAACTCTTACAACCGAGATGCGGATATCCCGAGAAAAAACCTTCTCAAAAAGGACATCCGCACCACCTGTATCACTCAGCCTCATCATCTGTCGTTACGACCTTGGAACCTGCGGCGAAGTCATGCAGCGCACGACCTTTGTCACCGAGGGCAAGAAGCCATCCGAGAGGGATCAAGCGAGTGACCGCTCTCCAGAAGGCTTTAGGATACGAGAGGCGTTGACCATCGAGGGTAACAACGCGCAAGCTCATAGCCTGTTTTCCGAAGGTCGCGCCAGCGATGGAGCCCTCCATCAGCCCGTAATAGATCACGGGGACGATGAGCCCAAGAAGCGCGGTTGAGTTAAGCTCCATCCCTCCGAGGTGAATCGTAGGGATGATGAGCACTTTATTGATGGCCTCGCAAACGAAGGCCAACACGAAGCCGTCAATCAAGACGGCTATTCCTCTGTCTGGTAGTTCAGCGGTTTTCATGGGGTTTCTATGGTTTGGTTTCGATGCGGTGTCGGGGTTCAGGAGTGAACCTTATGACGGTTTATTCGCATCTCGCTCGTAAGAGTTTTCGGTATGCGTTCTACCCATATAGGGCTGAGGTGCGATGGCACCTGAGCGTTGAAGACGAACTGAAGGGCGCAGAGTAATAAAAGTGAGGGATGTAAGGAAGGGGCTCGGCGAATGTTACGTGTCCTGGAGGTTTTACTTTGATGACCAATAGTGACGAGGCAAGGCTATAATGCGCTGATCCGTACACCGTGGTGAAGCTCTCTGTTCGGGTTCTCTTCGGAGCGGGGCTTACCGTCCAATTGACCACACTGATCGTGGCCTATCACCTTCAAGGGAATCTTCGAGGGGATCGGGAAGGTCAGGATTAAAGTCGAGCCCACTGGCTCTCTCGATTTCGTCCACGGAGCGCAGGATTTGTTCCAGCGCGGCGCCTCGCTTTGTATCGTGCGGAACGACCACCCCGAGGATTTTAATTCGTGAATCCTCCTCGTCTAGAAATATTTTGAAATAACTTGAGGGAACGGGAATCGCGCGGTTTTGGTGGCGGATCTTAGCGGTCTCATCTTCGGTGTATATCGGTCCGGTAATAACCCACACATCTTCACGGGCGTTAGCCCAGTTGTTCTGCTCGATCCGCTCAATATATGCCCACACGCCGCGATTGAATTGTGGGCGCTGGGGGGCGATGTTCGACATCAGGAACGTTTCGCGTTGAGCCTCCACGCCGTAGTTCACGCCGATCGCGTCGTTGGGCGCGAGGTGCCCGCGATCGTATCCACTGCGGTAGTAGAAGCGTTCGGTGATACGGGACGTGGTGCGTGTGTCGGTTTTAAAGCTGAAGAGATCGCGTGGGGCGGCGACTGAGTTCTCGCCTACCTTTCCATGACGATGCAGCCGATACGCCACCCACGCCGGGCTATGCTTCGATTCGTCGTAGCCCGTGACGTACCCGGTGTTGTGGAGCACCTTCACATTTTTTCGGGAAGAGAGGGCTTGCTCAATAACGCGAGGTTCTCCCGCATAGAGGGGATCTCTACTGGGCCGTGATCGCGTTCCGATGAAGCTCTCGTGGGCGAGGTTAATGTCATTGGTTCTACCCGGAGATGTGGGGGGGAGAGCAGATTGCGAGAGAGGGGGAGGTGCCGCGTGTGGGAGGTTGGGTTCCGCGGTGTGCGGAGTCTGTTCCTTCCTACCACACGATGTGCCGCACGCTGCGAGCAGCATCGCCGCGATGAGTGAGCGATTTTGTGTGAGCGTTACGGAAGACATGAGCAGAGGATAGCAGGTTCGGCCGGGTACGGGACCTTTTCGGGTGGGTAGTGTCCCACAGGGATTACGCGCAAGCGCGGAGCCTGAGGATGATCCATGCGGACACGGATATCCCTGCTCGCGCTAATCCTGTCGGGAAGCGGGTCGATGCGTTTGTTAGACCCATCCCTTCTCTTCGAAGAGATTCAAGACCGCCTCGCACACGGCTCGGTAGAATGGGTTATCAAGGCCCTCTGCCATGCGCCCTGTAGGCGTTCTAAATTCATGTCCGCGGGTCTTCTCAAACTTCTTGTACTCTGGCGAGTTGTCAATTAAACGCCCCTTCCTGTGTTCAACAAGGAAGGCCATCG
>JAIXPR010000032.1 GCA_027486155.1 Pseudomonadota bacterium
GCCGTGCTCCTTTCAAACTACAAAAAGAAGGTTCTGGGAACATACAAGGGCCCGTGTCCACACGGGCCGGGTATGTGCGAACGTTTCATCGCGGGTTCCGGCCCGTCGGGAGACGGGCCCTCCGGATTCGCGTATGTATTATTCCCCTACAACATCTTCAAATCCCCACCCTTTTCCATCTCATGTTGCGGGCTCTCCGTAGGAGGGAGTATCCTGGGCAAAGGTATGAGTACGTTTCCCACCCTCGCCGATGTCGAGGCTGCCAGAGAGCGGCTCGCCCCGCACCTCTCTGTTACTCCGGTTTCGCACGCGGTCTCTATCTCAGAGGCGCTCGGAAAACAGATCACGATTAAATGGGACAGTAAACTTCGCACCGGCTCCTTTAAGGAACGTGGGGCTCTAAACTTTTTGTTGAGCCTCGACCCGGCTGTGCGTGAGCGGGGTGTCTGCACCGCGAGCGCTGGAAATCACGCCCTTGGGGTAAGCTACCACGCGCAGCGACTCGGTATCCCGTGTGAGATAGTCGTTCCCACAAACGCGCCCTTGGTGAAGATCGAGCGGTGTCGAAAGCTCGGCGCGAAGATCTCCTACCAAGGCTCGCTCGCTGAGGCGATGGTGTACGCGCAGAACCTCGCTAAGGAAAGTGATATCACCTACGTTCCCCCCTTCGATCACGAAAATATCGTTCAAGGGCACGGCGTAGCGGCGTTAGAACTGTTGCATCAGGTGCCCGATTTCGACTCGATCGTTATTCCGATCGGTGGTGGTGGCTACGCGGCGGGTGTGGCCGCGACGTTGAAGCAGAAACGCCCCGATATCTTTGTGCTCGGTGTTATGTCCGAGTGGGCGCAGCGCATTCGAGAGAATCCTGACGCGTATAAGCCAGGTTTCGCGCCGATGACGATCGCGGACGGCATCGCCGTAAAACAGATCGGCAAGGTGACGGGGCCGATACTCGATAGATTCGTTGATACGATCGTGGCAGCGCCGGAAACCTCCATCGCGCATGCGATCATGATGCTCTTGGAGCATGAACGCGCGGTGGTTGAGGGGGCAGGGGCCGCGGCGTTAGCTGCTGTGATGGATGGACACCTCCCTGACCGATGCAAGAGGCCGGTTGTGTTCGTGTGCGGTAGTAATATCGACATGAATCTCCTCTCCCGATTGATTGAGCAGGATATGTGCGAGCGGGGCAGGTTGTTGCGAGTGAATATCTCGCTCCCCGATCGTCCTGGGATGTTGCATCGGATTACCGGAATTATCGCCGAGCAGGGTGGTAACGTCCTGCAGGTCGCGCATGATCGGTTCTATGCCCGTCTTCCCGGACACGTGGATATAACCGTTATCGTCGAGGTACGAGATCGAGCGCACGGGGCGCAGATCGTGAAACATCTGAACGAGGCGGGATTGCAGTCGCAGGCGGTGTGAGGGGGATAATCCGGCATTTGGGAGGGCGGTCGTCCCCGACCGCCGTGTCACGTTCTCCAAAGGAATTTAGCGATGCGCGATGCTCCGGCGACCGAGGACGGTCGCCCTCCCAGGCCCATGCGACGATAACCTAACAATCCTCGTTTTCCCTTCCGTCCTCCTCCTGCTACCATCCCCCCATGTCCACCCCAGTCGCATACTTTTCGATGGAGATCGCAATCGATACCGCCCTTCCTACCTATTCGGGGGGATTGGGGGTGCTCGCGGGAGATACTATCCGCGGAGCGGCTGATATCGGGGTGCCGATGGTTGCCGTTACCTTGCTGCACCGCAAAGGGTACGTTCGCCAATCGTTGAGCGAGCGGGGAGACCAACTCGAAGCGCCGGAGCAGTGGGAGCCGGAGCAGCTCCTCGTTCGGTGTCAGCCGATCGTTGAGGTGCCGCTCAAAGATAGAATAATTCGAGTGCAAGCGTGGAAGCGGGTTGAGGTTGGTGTCACCGGACACTCAGTGCCGATTATCTTTCTCGACACCGATGTTGTCGAAAACTCCCCTGAGGATCGACGCATCACCGATTGCCTCTACGGTGGCGACCACGGACTCCGTTTGGTGCAGGAATTAGTACTCGGCGTTGGTGGATGTCGGATGTTGCGCGCTCTCGGCTATCCGCCCGAAACGATCTGTCACATGAATGAGGGGCATGCGGCGTTCCTCTTACTCGATCAGATTCCAGAGGCGGGATGCCCCGACACCGAGGGGAGGTGCCAAGAGTTACGTCACCGCACGGTATTCACAACCCATACGCCGGTTCCCGCGGGCCACGATCTATTCTCGGCCGATCACCTCACGGCGGTACTCTCACCTGAGCATCTGCAACGGGCTTCGCAGGTAGTTGAGCATGGACAACTCAACATGACCCGTCTCGCTATGCGGTTCTCGGGCACGGTGAATGCCGTCTCGCGCAAACACATGGATGTGACAAGGGCAATGTTTCCTGACGCTGAGGTCTACGGCATCACCAACGGTGTGCACGCGGTTCGGTGGACCTCACCTCCCTTTGCGCGGCTCTTCGATACGTTCGTTCCCGGTTGGCGTCAACGAAGTGAGCAGCTCCGTCAGGCAGCGCTCATTCCGGTGGAGGATATTCAGCAGGCGCATCGCGAGTGTCGGGATTCGTTCCTGCGCGCGATTGAGTCGAAGGTCGGCATGCCGTTCGGTGGAGCTGGAATCATTATCGGCTTCGCCCGAC
>JAIXPR010000090.1 GCA_027486155.1 Pseudomonadota bacterium
GAGACCGAGGGTGGTGCCGAGGTTGAATCTACCGGAGATAAGAGCCTTGATGATGAGCGCGCTCGAATAGAGGCTCAGAAGAAGGCTCGGCGCAAAGCAGCGAAGAGATGACCCAGTATCCCTTCGCGCTGTACATTCACGTTCCGTTTTGCGCGCAGAAGTGTCCCTACTGTGACTTTAACACCTACGCGACCCCAAAGGCTCCCGAAGCCGAGTATGTAGAGGCGCTCCGTAAGGAGTTGCGTCTTTACGCGGAAGACCCCCGGCTCAGAGGGAGAGCGATCTCAACGATATTTTGGGGAGGCGGTACCCCCTCGCTACTTTCTCCCGGAGCTATTGAATCCGTTCACGCGGAGGCCCGACAACTCTTTGGCGTAGAGGAGGGAGCGGAGGTAACCCTTGAGGCTAACCCATCAGAGCCCGATAGAGACCGTTACGCCGGCTATTGCGACGCGGGCGTGAATCGGGTGAGTTTCGGTGTGCAATCCTTCGCTCCGAAGCGGCTTGCGCTGCTCGGAAGGGACCATTCGGCCGAGGATGCGCGACGAGCCATCAACCTTTGCGTCGAGGCGGGGATATCGAACGTAAGCCTCGATATTATCTTTGGTGTCGAAGAACAAACCATTGAGGATCTGGAATACGACCTTGAGGTGGCGGCAGCTCTCCCCATCACCCACATCTCAACGTACGCGCTGACCATTGAGCCAGGCACGCCGTTCTTTCAAAGACAGGAGCGGGGACTCCTCGCCACTCCGCCCGACGACCTTGTCGCCTCGATGCTTGAGTTTATTCCGACCTATCTCGCGCGACACGGATTCTCACGGTACGAGATAAGTAATTATTGTCGCGGTCTCGCGCGCAGTCAGCATAACGAAGCGTACTGGCTTGGGAGGGACTATCTCGGGATAGGCGCGGGCGCGCATAGCTATGTCGCTCGCGGTGAGGGTGCTCGACGAGTTGGTGGCGTACGGTGGAGCAATCTGGCGCTTCCCGCCTCGTACATGAAAGCAGCTGAAACGGAAACACCGGTCTCGTGGCGAGAGGAGCTTTCTCCAGAGTCCATGCACTTTGAATTCTTTTATCTTGGCTTGCGGAGAGTCGACGGAGTATCGATGAACGACTTCGAGCGCTTGTTTGGGGTGTCCGCGCGTACACTATACGGAAGGGCACTTCAAGAGCTCGCAGCGGAGGGGTTCGTGCGAGATGACGGAGATATCATCTCGCTTACATCATCCGGAATCGCGCTCGCTGATTCGGTTTACGAGCGATTTCTTAGGTGAAACTGGAACCACCGAATAATCGATACGGTAGTTGGTAGGGCCCGCGTCTCGCGGGCCGTATCGCATCGCCTATCGATGAGTTCTGGATACCTCAAGTTGTGGCACGGCCCGCCAGGAGTCGGACCCTACCTATGGGAAGAGCGCACCGGTCAGGACGCTGGCTCAATCATGTGACGTTAGAGTGCTGGAGGGCGAAACCTATCGCGCGCCTTTCGGCCCAGGTCGTCTCAAGGTTCAAGGAATCCCAAAATCCAACGTGCCCTCCGTGCTGAGGTGTTTCTAAGTGTAGATACGGGTGATTGCACGCTACCTCATGGGGAAAGCATGAAGGGGAAAGAAACGGGTCGTCCAGCGCGCTGATTGCGAGGGTAGGTACTGAGATAGTGCCCAGATATCTGAGTGAGCTGCTTGAATGCCAGTATTTCTCAACAGAGGAGAATCCGTGAAACGGCGCGGTGAATCGGCGATCGAATTCGTGGAAGGTCGAGATTCGAGAGAGTCCTGAGATATCGAAGTGAGAGGGAAACCTGAGCGCCTTCTCTCGCATCCTGCGCCGGAGAGGTCGTAAGAGGTACTGCATGTAGACAGCGTTTCGAGGTTTTGCGAGCGTGTCGGCCGATCCAGCAAGGTCCATCGGAACGGAGATGACGACAGCCGAGGAGATCGTACCTGGTACGTTATGTGCCTCCTCTCCGAGATATTTCAGCGTGATGTTTCCGCCAACGCTAAAGCCGATCAACGCGATCTCGTCATAGTTCATCGCGCAGGCGGCCTCGACTATCCTTTTGAGGTCGTCGGTCTTGCCGCTGTGATACCACGTGACAAGTCGATTCGGCATGTCACCGCAGCCACGCATGTTCCACGAGAGCACGTCCCAGCCGGATTCGATAAGAGCTTTACTCATGCCTCGCACGTATGAGCTGTCGAAGGACCCCTCTAATCCATGCGAGATGATGGCGAGGCGTCGATTGCCATGGCGATGGAGTCGATAGAGCAGGATGTCCCCGTCGGATGTGTCGAGTGAATTGAACGATGGTGAATCCAGCGATGGTCGTCGTAGGAGCGCGGGCACCATGGTTTGAGTGTGTGGAGATCGGATAAGGGCGGCCGGCTTAAATTCCGAGGTGAGGATCGACATAGGGCATCAGTATGACGCTCTCCGAGTTCATAAACCACAGGAGAGCAGCTCAGACTCCTTTGCCACAGAGCCAGCCGCATGGGGAGTTTGCTCGGATGGTTAGAGGACGACAAGCGATCTCCGCTCGTTTTTATAACGGGGGTTTGCGGAGCGCCCTTAGAATAATCTGTTTTACCTCCGGAGGGTACTGAACCTCTGAGATTGCGCATTTATATAGCTGAAATCGTTTGCTCCCTAGTTCGGAATGAAACTATCACGCATCAGAGATACATACACACCGATCTTCCGTGCACACGCTGTTATAAAACAAGAGGCGCCGAGGAGGTCGGCGCTGTTGTGGGGCACGTCCTGAGCGCCGCAGGGAAAAGGGGTAGCGCCTTAAAATGTCCTTCGGTACGAATAGGTGACCGATAGTCTAGCTTGAGAGTAGTTTTGCCGTGAATTCACTTGGTTTTTTCGAACTCGTCATTTGGCTCATCGTCGTACAATCTTTGAGCTTCGCCGTCCTGCCCTTGATGGCGTGGATCGCGCCGAACGCTCCCGACAGAGGTTACTCTCTCTCAAAGCTCACGGGATTCTTCCTCTTCGCTTCGACCTGTTGGGTTCTTACCGTTTGTGGTCTGACCACCGAGGATGAATCAATTATCAAGGTCGTGTACGTCGCCATACTCGCCTTCGGATGGTGGGGATACAAACGGCTCTTCACATTCCAGGAAGCTCGAGCACTCCTCAAGCGATATGCCTGGTCGGTAGAGGGTGTTTTTTTAGGACTCTCCTTTTTCTACCTTATCGTTCGATTTCTTAATCCAGAGATCTTCTGGGGAGAGAAGCCAATGGACCTCACCTTCCTCGGCTTCTTTGTGCGCAACACTGAGCTGCCGCCGCAAGACCCTTGGGCTGCCGGTAGTCCGATGAGCTACTATTACGTCGGCATTTACTATGTCGCCTCCGTTCTTAAACTAACCGGAATATCGGTCGGCGTTGGATACAATCTCGCTATCTCGATGTTGGCGGGCTGGATTGGCGTCTCCTTATACGGCCTCTTTCTTCTCATCACCCGCCGAGTGTGGTTCGCGACCGCCGCGTCGGTTCTTCTTCTCTTCGCGAATGATCCTGAGCTCCTTCGCTTAGTACTCTTCGAGGGCAAGCCGGTCAATTTCGACACCTTTTGGGCTGCTACCCGGGTATTCGTGTCGCCATGTTTCTTTGAGTACACCTCGTGGTCGCTTCTGTTCGCTGACCTTCACGCACACGTCATCGCTATACCATTTACCGTTGTTGTCACAACCCTCGCGACACTTCTATTCCTAACCCCCGCTGATCGTTTCACCGCTCACGGAGCCGCGCTTCGCATCCTGCTGGGCGCCATGCACGGCTCGCTCTTCGGCATCAATACATGGGACTTCATCTCCTTTGGCGGAGTGGTCGGATTGATCATTCTATTCGCCAACATTAAACCGTTTTGGGACCCACCTCGGAATGAGGATGGAAGCGCGAACATCGGAGAGCTTGTGCTCGTAACGGTGGTTACACGCTTCTTTTCGCTCGTGTGGGA
>JAIXPR010000135.1 GCA_027486155.1 Pseudomonadota bacterium
GAGCGCCTCGACCGCCGCCGCCACTCGACGCCTCGCTTCTGAGCGAGCTGATCTCCACAGGTCGGTGGCAGGAGCTCGATAACTACAACCCCGGCTTGCTTAAGGCGATTCACTATCAAACTCGCCAGTTCATGCCGACCGAACTCTCAAGCGTCTTCGAGAAGGGGTGGCGGATAATGCCTGCAGAGTTCCGACCGGTCGGGGAGGAGATCCTTGCCGAATACGCGCAGCACCTTCGTACCGTCGACGATTTGGTTCAGGTCCTCCACCTCCCAACCGCCGCTATCGCGATGTTGTGGCAGATGCGCGATCTTCCTCGTCCATCTACGATCCACTTCTTCGACTACGGCTATGATACACCAGCCGCGAAACCCACCGCCTTCATGACCTTCCAAGGACAGGTGAGCACACCGGTAAACTTCGGCATGCTCACCTATGCAGCGGAACTAATGGGGTACGAGGTAACGCTCGAAAAAGACCGTGAGCTTATTCAGCGCGTAACCGGTGAGGACACCCTGATCGTAGGACGAATACGAGGCCTTGACCTGCACATTCTTGGACCTGAGGCGGAGGATATCTTCCTCATGGAGTTCTTCGGCGAGGCGGCGGCAGACGTAAGCCCATCGGCGGTGGTATCACCAGACACGATCCGTGGACTGCGAGTACGGAGGGATGTCGTGGAAAGACTCTCCGCCAAACTGCATCGGCCATACGACTACCTGGACGGATCGTTCTATTTCAAGGCGGCACTCCTCTAGCCGAGCGAGACAACGTCCACTACGAGACTCACTGTGGAACACCCCACGTGAACGTCCACGAAAACGTTAGTCGTCCCGGGTAGGTTTGCGTTCCAAAAAACGTCGGCACCGAATCCCATCCAGTTTTCTGAATCGGATACCGGTGCCGAAGTTATTTCTACGAAACGGACAAAACCTATCGCTGTTTTCAGGGAGTTTTGTTCACTCCCCTAAAAGTTTCGCCGAACCTTTCCAACCTCATGCAAGAGGGAGGTCGACGCGTTGGCGAGCCCCAATCGTAAGTACTCAGGAGACACACCGAGCGCTTCGCAAACTCCATTAAAGGAGAACGGCTCCTCGGCTGACATGTCCATCACCCAGGTAAACGCCTCAGCGTACTTCGCCTTGTCGCTCGGAGTCTGAGCTAATGCGTAGGCGATATACGCCTGGATACCATCAAAGAGAAGAGCTCCCATAAGCGATCGCTCGGGGCCACGCGCGTAGCCACGAGTGCTCTCTACGATCTCATCGACCACATTGGTCGAGATATCCGAAGAAGAACCGCCTCGGTTAAGGAACTCTGGGACTGACATAGAAGCCTCCAAGGAAAAATTACACCCTACTATTCGGATGCCGGAGGCACTCGTTCGATGCTCAGAAAGGAGACGCAATTGAAAGTAATTTCAGTAACATGATCGCGATTGTCGCGATCATATCCACTCACAACACGATGGCACTAAGGGCGACTCGTGGGTCCTTAGGGAAAGTACAGGCCTCTCGATGAAAATCTGCGTCCTTTGTGTCCTTTGCGGTTAAAACGAATGTAATACGGGCTTTGAGGCGGAAGACGCTCGAACGACACAAGCGAGGTTCTGCCCCCCCCTGTTACGCAAAGGCCGCAAGCGCACCTCAGGAACACCCGAAACGGCATATCCCGAACAAGACGGGTTAGAAAAAGATACAGAGAGCGATAAACGGCACCAATGCGATCGGAATGAGCGGGGTCACGAAGCCCGCGAACACAAGGCAGACCGAAACGAAGGTCGCGAAGAGAATCCACGCTCTGGCCCGAAGCACCTCATGAACGTGGGCTCGACACTCCTTTATGAGCGCCGGCAGGAGGTCAACGTACGGCGTCAATGCCACAAGCGACGTTGAGGGAACTTCGAGCGTATTAGGTTTAAGGAGAGCAACCTCTGGCGAATGGGCACGCCCAACCACGTCGGACTCATCACCCCGTACCAAGAGGGTGTCCGCTGGAAGTTCACGCTCGGTCGACTCAAGGAGTCTACCGTGAAGGTGCTTTGGCCACCGATGAAGGGACTCCTCGGTGAGGAGATCGACCTGACCGAACGCAACCCAGAATCTCGCTATCAAATCATCACCGATCGCGACGAGCACGATACGGTCGTCAGAACCCTCTTCCACCGCGCTCTCTGTAGGCTGAATAAGGATACCGCGATCCACGAGGAAATCCTCGGAGCCGATGGAAAATTCTATACCCTTAACGGTACCGCAGATCCCTCGCCCCTCGTATTCATGAAGATCAACGACCCGCTCAGTGGCGACGTTGCCGACAACGCGCTGACAGTAGTCTCCGATCGTCGCGAGCGCGGGATCCTCTGCGCGTCCAACGATCGACGCGATACACGAACAGAGGGAGTGCTCACTGATACGATCATCCATCAAGTTGAGCTCCTTCACATGGCACGCCGTCCCTGAAGCGAGCCGTGAAGGGTCATAGGCGACGTGCCGAACGTTATACAGTTCGGTCCACGCCTTCGCCGAATTGATCAGAAACCCGCGTTGCGCCCATGCGCGCACGAGACGACTACGGGTTGCGTAGAGCGCTTCACCCAGTTGGAGTAACAAGGCGACGGTAAGAATGGAACCACCGGCCAACAGGATAGTAGCCCCACTCGCTCCCCGCTCATCCCAAAAAATGGCGGATGAAACGAAGCAGAAGAGCAGCACGTAGACTAACGGGGTGACGATATGATCGTGATCACGCTTCAGCGATTCCTCAACCCATCGAAGGCCTGGAAGAACCGCCTGCTCAAGTCGCTTGAGACACGAGTCATAGGAGCTTGTTAAAGCCTGCACAGACGCTTCGCCACTCAATACATACGAACCAGCGAACACCACGTCCGTCTCATCCTTTACCCGAAAGTGAGCCTCTGGGGAGAGGTAGCGTTCAAGCACGGCGCACGTTCCGGCACGAATTCGACCATCGGTAGGAACGATAATACCCGGTGTAAGAGGAAATACCTCACCCTCTGCGACCATCTTCGCGTCGAGGGGGAAGTTCGGTACGAGGGATACCATCTGGTCGGCCTGCTCCCAGATGCGAGAGATAAGTGCCCGCGCAACGAGCACCGCCCCAACGGCGAGAGCGGGGCCACCCAAAAGATCGGGCCCGATAGCTGAGGCTCCGCCGCCTGGAACGAAGGCTGCAACCAAGGCGGCAGCGCATACCAGGAGTGCCCCCGTAGCCGGAACAAAAGTAAGTGGGGAGTATCGCCGGGAGGAGTTGCGAAGAAGCTCTCCGAGCTCACGAAGGATCGCCGCTCCGGAAATGATTCCACCTATGCCACAAACTGTCTTGAGCGTGCCCGCATCAA
>JAIXPR010000112.1 GCA_027486155.1 Pseudomonadota bacterium
CCACCGATAAGGTACGGCCCGCCAGGAGTCGGGCCCTACCGGCATTCCGAACCGCACCAAAGAGAAGGGCCCCGGGAACTCCCGTTAAAGGAGTCCCCAGGGCCCTACCCTTTCAGGAATCGAGCTTTTTAGTGAGCTACGATGCTCGGGCTCTGACCCTTCTCATCGCGCTGCTCGCGGTCACCCTGCTCATCCTTCTTCTTCTCGTCAGCGAAGAGAAGTTCATGACGAGCGGCGTTTGCCGCGAGGAGAGCCGCGAAGTCATCCGGCTTACGGCAACGAAGCGCCTCGTAGAGCACCTCATCAACGTGAGACACCGGGATGAGCTCAAGCTCGTTACGAACGGTCGCTGGGATCTCCTCAATATCGTTCTCGTTCTCCTTCGGGAAGAGTACGCGACGAATGCCACCGCGGTGCGCCGCGAGAGCCTTCTCCTTAAGTCCTCCGATCGGAAGAACGTTACCACGAAGGGTAATCTCTCCGGTCATCGCGATGTGCTTATCGATCGGAATACCCGTAAGTGCCGATACGATCGAGGTAGCCATCGTAATACCAGCGGATGGTCCATCCTTCGGGATCGCTCCCTCAGGAACGTGCACGTGGATATCTACCTTATCGTAGAAGTACCGTGGCAACCCGAAGACCGACGCGCGTGAACGAACATAGCTGAGAGCAGCTCTCGCTGACTCCTGCATCACATCGCCAAGCTTACCGGTGATCTGAAGACGTCCACGTCCGGGTAGGACCGTCGTCTCGATAACGAGAAGCTCACCGCCCTTATCGGTCCACGCCAATCCGGTTGAGAGTCCAACCTGATCGAGGTCCTCTGACTTTCCGTATCGAAACTTTGGTTGCCCAAGGAACTTCGGAAGGTTCTGCGCGTTGATCTCAACTACAGCGTCCATTCCGCGCTCAACAACCTCAATCGCCGCCTTACGAGCGAGCGTGGCGATCATTCGCTCAAGGTTACGAACTCCAGCCTCGCGGGTGTAGCGATTGATGATGTCGGAATATACCTGATCATCAACCTTCACATTTGAGAGGGTGAGTCCGTTTTCGCCAAGCTGCTTCTCAAGAAGATACTTCTTACAGATAGCGATCTTCTCAAGCTCGGTGTATCCCGAGAGGCGGATGATCTCCATACGATCCATCAACGGCTGAGGGATCGTGTGAAGCGAGTTCGCGGTCGTAATGAACATTACCTTCGAGAGGTCGTAATCGGCGTCGAGGTAGTGGTCATTGAACGAGTCGTTCTGCTCAGGATCGAGGACCTCAAGGAGAGCCGATGAAGGATCTCCTCGGAAGTCGGTCGACATCTTGTCGATCTCATCGAGCAGGAACACTGGATTGCTCGTGCCCGCCTTCTTCAGCGACTGAATGACCTTACCAGGAAGAGCTCCGATATAGGTTCGTCGGTGACCACGGATCTCAGCCTCATCACGAACGCCTCCAAGGGCGGCGCGCACAAACTTACGTCCGGTCGACTTCGCGATAGACTTACCGAGAGAGGTCTTACCAACTCCTGGAGGTCCTACGAGGCACAAGATGGGTCCACGAATTTTGCCAACGAGTTTCTGAACGGCGAGATACTCAAGAATTCGCTCCTTAACCTTCTCAAGACCGTAGTGATCCTCATCGAGAACCTCACGAGCCTTCTCCATGTCGATTTCCTCCTTCGAGGTTTCGTTCCATGGAAGCGAGAGCATCCAGTCAACGTAGTTACGAACAACCGTAGCCTCCGCCGACATCGGCGACATCATCTTGAGCTTGCGAATCTCTTTCTCGGTCTTCTCGCGAGCCTCTTCAGGCATGTCTTTAGCTTTGAACTTATCCTCAAGCTCTTGAATCTCGTTTCGGAAGTCATCCTTCTCACCAAGCTCTTTCTGGATCGCTCGCATCTGCTCGTTGAGGTAGTACTCCTTTTGCGTCTTCTCCATCTGCTTCTTAACGCGACTTCGAATACGCTTCTCAACTTGAAGGATCTCGATCTCAGACTTCATGTGTCCAAGGATCTTCTCAAGTCGCTCTTGCGGCTCGATGCACTCAAGAATCTCCTGCTTGTCCTCAAGCTTGATATTGAGCTGCACCACGATGGCGTCGGCGAGACGGGACGGATCCTCGATCGCGTTCACCTGCATGATCGTCTCTGGGTTGACCTTTTTTCCGAGCTTCACGTAGTTCTCGAAGGTGACGTTAACCGAGCGCATAAGCGCTTTAAGCTCCGTCGACACCTCGGTCGACATCGGTATCTCTTCGACATCGACGAGCATAAAGTCATCCTCTCGCACGAACTTTTTGATTCGAGCGCGAGCCTTACCCTCAACGAGAACTTTGATAGGTCCATCAGCGAGGCGGATGAGCTGAACGACTTCGCCAAGCGTTCCGATATTGTAAATGTCCTTAGGTCCTGGATTGCTTGTGCGCGCGTCCTTTTGCGCGGCGAGGAGGATATACTTGCCCTCTCTCTGAGACTCTTCGATTGCGCGCACACTCTTTTCACGACCCACGAAGAGCGGAACTACCTGCTGTGGGAACACAACAAGCTCGCGGAGCGGAAGAAGCGGGATTGGATTATTAAGTGGTGATTTCATCGTTTTCTCAGATGCCTACTGGCTTTGGTTTTCCCCTCTCCCTCCGATGGCTACCGGAATGGCCCGAGGGCTACCGGAATGGATAGAGACAAACCCGTTGATTTAACTACTAGTAACCTACAACACACGAATCAGCCTGGATCACAAACTGAGCCGCGTTCGGCGCATGACCAATGTCAGTTTTCGGAATTCCGCCGCCCTAACACTGGCCGACTCAACAGTCACATCCTGTTTGGAACGCCCTTTAACGGACGTAACCCCATAAGATTGACTAGAGAATCTCTGCCCCTATGATCTAAGATGCTAGTCGACGCCCAGGAAAATCACAATAATGAAGCGGTAGTAGAAAGATTCTTTCTCTTCTTGAGGGCGCCAATTTGTCGACCCAACCTTGGGGCCTCCCACCGAGCGGAAAAACTGATGTCCGAGGGACTTCCGGCTATCCGCACACCACACTCATTCCTGCTTCAACGCACCCCTTAAAAAAACAAAACGGCTTTTTAAAAGCCGTTTTAACTCCCGAGGAGGCCTGTTTTTTTAAGATCTGGGTGCGGGGCGATTCGCCGTTTGGCGCAACCTATGCCGACTCAGCGTGCTGATACACGATCAACGGCTTCTCACCCTTCGTAACCGTATCCTCCGATACGATAACCTCTTTGATATCTGGCTCAGACGGAACTTCGTACATCACCTCAAGCATAATCGACTCAAGGATAGCTCGAAGTCCACGGGCGCCCGCCTTTCGCTCGATAGCCTGCTTCGCGACCGCGAGGAGCGCTCCCTCGGTGAAACGGAGCTGAACGTTCTCCATCTCAAAGAGCTTCTTGTACTGCTTCGTGAGCGCGTTCTTAGGCTCTACCAATATCTTGATCAACGCTCCCTCATCGAGATCACTCAAGACCGCGATCATCGGAAGACGTCCGATAAACTCAGGAATAAGTCCGAACTTGAGAAGATCCTCAGGTTGAACCTGCGCAAGAAGTGAGGCAGCCTCTTTCTCCTTCGATATCTTCTGCGTTTTTACATGCGCGCCGAAACCGAGCTTCTTCTCTCCAACGCGACGACGAATAATGTCCTCGAGCCCAACGAAAGCTCCACCCACGATGAAGAGGATATTGCTCGTATCAACTTGCAAGAACTCTTGCTGAGGATGTTTTCTTCCGCCCTTAGGAGGAACGCTCGCCACCGTACCCTCAAGCATCTTCAAGAGAGCTTGCTGAACTCCCTCGCCTGAAACGTCACGGGTTATCGATGGATTCTCAGCCTTACGGGAGATCTTATCGATCTCATCGATATACACGATACCCCGCTGAGCTTTCTCAACGTCATAGTCGGCGTTCTGGAGGAGGTTGAGGATAATATTCTCAACGTCCTCTCCAACGTAACCCGCCTCTGTGAGGGTCGTCGCGTCGGTAATCGTGAAGGGAACCTGAAGGATGCGCGCGAGCGTCTGAGCTAGGAGGGTCTTACCAGTACCGGTTGGTCCGATCAGAAGGATGTTCGACTTCGCGATCTCAACCTCACTCTGCGAACCCTTAATCTCAAGTCGCTTATAGTGATTGTGAACCGCGACCGAAAGAGCTCTCTTAGCGAAGTCCTGGCCAACAACGTATTGGTCAAGAAAGGTCTTAATGTCTTTGGGCTTCGGAACCTTCGACTGAGCGGGAAGAACGGTCTCCGTCTCTACCTCTTCAGCGATGATATCGTTGCAGAGGTCGATACACTCGTCGCAGATATACACTGAGGGGCCAGCGATGAGCTTACGAACCTCTTCCTGCGAACGACTGCAGAAAGAGCACACAAGGGTATGTCGTCCTTTATCTCCCGACTTGCTCATCCTTCCCTCCCCTTACAGACTAGTCCTTCTTTACCTCAACGACGCGACGCTCAAACACATCATCGATAAGTCCGTACTCCTTGGCCTGCATCGAGGTCATGAAGAAGTCACGATCGCTATCTTCCGAGACCTGCTTCACGGGCTTGCCGCAGTGGCGCGCAAGGAGCTCGGTAAGTTCCTGCTTAATTCGCAACATCTCCTTCGCGTGAATCTCAACGTCAGAGGCTTGGCCACTGAAGCCACCAAGAGGCTGATGGATCATAATGCGTGAATGAGGAAGAGCCGCGCGCTTACCCTTAGCTCCGCCAGCGAGAAGAACAGCGCCCATGCTCGCGGCCTGTCCTACACACACCGTACACACATCGGGGCGGATGTACTGCATCGTGTCATAGATCGCCATGCCGGCTGTGACGACACCACCTGGGCTATTGATATAAAGGAAGATATCCTTCTCTGGGTCTTCGCTCTCAAGGAAGAGGAGCTGCGCGATAATGAGGTTCGCGACCATATCGTTGACCTCGGTGCCAAGGAAGATGATTCGCTCTTTGAGGAGGCGGCTATAAATATCGTACGAGCGCTCGCCTCGTCCTGTCTGCTCGATTACAAATGGAAGATACGCCATGGAAGAAAACCCTTGAGATTGCGGCTTACTAGACGATGGGAACTTAGCACGGGGCGACACCGGTAAAAAGACCTAAGTGTCGTCACGAGCGGCAAAAAGCACCCCTCAATCAATTCTACTCCTCGAAGCAATCGCGCTTACGAAGAGGGTTATACACGATGACTCGGGGAGCGTAGCGCGAAACGCGCGAAAACGAGAGCTTATCTGAAGGCTGACGGCTGATGCCGCCAGCCTCGCCGGGAATTACTTAGCCTTCTTGGCTTTTTTCTCTTCCTTCTCGGCCTTTGGCGCGTCAACGTACTGAACGCTAGTCTTCGCCATCAGGTGCTCAAGGATCTTGGTTCGTCGAACCTCAAGCAAGAAGGACATGATCCGGCTCTTATCGAGCAACGCCTTGCGAGTTGCTTCCACAGTGGATCCGTTCTGTTCAGCTATGCGCTGTATCATCTTGTCACGATCTGCCTCTTCAACCTTAATCTCCTCGGATGAGCCGACTCGGTCGATGATGATTGCGCAACGGATACGATTAAGCGCGAACTCCTCGAACTGCGCGCG
>JAIXPR010000205.1 GCA_027486155.1 Pseudomonadota bacterium
ATGCCAGCTATGCTCCGCGCTGTTCTCCCGTCTATTCTCGTCTGTTTTGACACGAGCGAGTCGGTACACCGCTTTTAACCTATCGAGTTCTCGAATGAAGGTGAGTTGAGCTTCCAGATTCTGCATGGTGGAGACCGTACAGAGCGCATGGCGAGCAATCAAGCCAATAATAGACGAGCAGCCTTCAGATTAGGTGTCCTCGGGGCACTTCTCCGCCAAGATGCTCTCCCAGTGTGTGGCGGGTACGTCAGGAAAAAGTCCCTTTTCTCCATGTCGGAGGTGCTCAAGTTCCCGTAAGGCTCGGTCCACGCGGTTCTCAGTGGCAGAAAGGAGGGAGAGTACCTCAAGGGTGTGGAGGAATCGCTCAGCGACGGCCTCGCCCCGCTGAAACGCCTTATTGAGGTGAATAGCAAGGTCAAACTCTGAGAATGAGACCTCTTCAGGAATCCCTGTAATGGACCAATTCTCACCGAGTATGGACCCTTCCGCATACAATCGGACCATCTTGAGCAACGACGTACCGAGAAGGCTTGGACGTTTATGGAGCGTACCGCTCCGATATCGCGAGGGGCGAAGGACGTGCCCGATCGTATCGAGGCAGCAGAGGAGCGATGTGTACACAGTGCCATCGATGGCTGTGACTTCGTTAACACTTAAGTCTCGAGACTGTAGGTACCCAGGAAGGCTCCTGATGAGCTCAACCCTTGCGCCATGCTCATAGTCTCGACCCATGAGAGCCTTCGCAACCTCGTCATCGGCCGGGATTCGATAGCTTCCTCTGCGGATGAGGTCGATATCTCTGGGTTGGTGGGGTTCCCTCACTGAAAGGGTCGCGATAAGAGCCTCTCGAGCCGCGCCTCCTTTCACTCCATAGCCTAGCGGGATGCCGAACGATGGCAGAATGGAGGAGGGGAGTGGAAGGGCCAGGACATCATCGTCTGATATCGCCGTGTCTGGCGCGCTATCCTCCATGAACGCAAGGGCCGCCTCAACGCTCCGTCGAGAGCTGTAACTTTGAATAAGTTGATGAGCGAGCGCCTGCGCTTGAGCTTGGCGGGAGGAGAGGGGGCGCTCCGGCGAAAGCGAGCGCTGTGAGATGCTGAGGGTTGAGCCTTGGATCCACATGGTGAGTCTCGCCTGTACCGGAGGTTGAGCGTGGAAGGGGGCTACTCTCTAAAGTTTGTAAACTGAAGTTCGATATCGGTAACTGAAGAACGAAGGGTCGTGATAGCGGTTTGGAGGTCGTCACGCTTCTTCCCGGTTACTCGAACCTGATCTCCCTGAATCTGAGAGGTCACCTTGAGCTTGGTCTCTTTGATGAGTTTGTTGATACGCTTCTTCTCGTCGTCGTTGAGGGCCTGCTTGATAGTGACCGTCTGGCGAAGGGTGTCGCCTCCGGCTGGCTGGGCTTCCTCAAAGGTCACCGCTTTTTGGCTTATGCCGCGCTTCGAGAGCTTTTGCCGAAGGATCTCTTCCATGGCAGAGATGCGCAGCTTGTCCGGACCCTGCAGCCCAATTACCCCTTCCTTCTCCTTAAGCTCGATGGTGGCGTTCGAATCCTTGAAGTCGTAGCGCTGCGCGATCTCTCGCTGGGTCTGGTCGACCGCGTTCTTAACTTCCTGCATGTTTACTTCTGAGACGATATCGAACGATGGCATAGAACTCCTCACTAAAAACGAGCGCTCAGTATACACCTGATGCGGTCCCGGCGGTGAATTATTCACCTTCCGTGGAGTCTCTCGAAGAAATGAGTGGAGCGCGGAAGATGGCGAGTATTGGCGAACGGACGGCTCGATGCGAGCTCATCTAACGCGACCCAAATCAAGAGCTGGGCGCACTCTTTCTGAAAATTAATTCGTTACAAGGCCATTACATTTTTCGTACCAATCGTTGACATCTCCGACCCTCCCGGACTACTATCCCCGTCCGCTGAGAGAACGGTGCTTAAAAACATCGAACGCAAAGCGGCTCTTCAATAGAAGAGTGGGTTTCGAAGTAATCGGAACGCTGCAAAAAAAGTTGAGACAGACTCTTGACTGAAAGCGGCAAATGATTAAAACTTCCCAACCTGCCGCGACGAAAGAAACGGCAAAAAAGGCAGTAAGACAACTAGGTTATGGGTAGAAGCTGTTTAGGATTTTAGGTCACAGCGACCTAAAATTGAGAGAACATAGTTCATGCAAGAACTAAACTCTGAGTGCAGCTAAGTAGAAGTGACTCTCTAGAAGAGTCTGACTTAGAGTGCATTCGCAAGTGATGGGCAAATATTAAATTTTGTGCACGTCCCGAAAGGGATGTGCTTACGCAGTAGATTTCTTTGAATTAGAGAGTTTGATTCTGGCTCAGAATGAACGCTGGCGGCGTGCCTAAGACATGCAAGTCGTACGTGAAAGTAGCAATATGAGTAAAGTGGCGCACGGGTGAGTAATACTTGGATAATGCGCCTCCTCGCTGGGGATAACCAGGCGAAAGCTTGGCTAATACCGAATAGTCCGTCTGAAACCTCGGTTTCGGTCGGTAAAGCCGTAAGGCGCGGGGAGAGTAGTCCAAATCCCATTAGCTAGTTGGTAGGGTAATGGCCTACCAAGGCTACGATGGGTAGCTGGTCTGAGAGGACGATCAGCCACACTGGAACTGGAACACGGTCCAGACTCCTACGGGAGGCAGCAGTTAGGA
>JAIXPR010000301.1 GCA_027486155.1 Pseudomonadota bacterium
AATCATGGCCAAGATATCGATGGTTCCCTTTCCTGACTCCACGTCCACCGGGATCTCCATCCCTGGAGGGGGCGCCATCTGACCGAGCTGCACCATAGCCTGGGTGGCGAGGGACATCACAAAGGAGGAGAAATTGACCTCTGACTCAGGAGGCCCCTCCTCCATGCGGAAATCCCCAGCTCCCTGCTGCGTCTTGGCAGCCTCCGCTTCAGGAGCGAGTTCATGGCCCGCAGCGTCAAATCGTCGCTTATCGACGACCTGAAAGGATTTCTTGGTATCGCCATTCTCGGTATCAGCCATAGGAGCCTCATGAGCTAGTTGTTATTCTCTCCTCTATATTTCTATCTTATTTGCTCGATTTTCAAGTGCCTACTCACCATCATCTCCCAGATCGGAGGGAGAAGATACGGAACGGGGGAGACAAGCACTCTGCCCATATACTAGACTCTGGTGAATCTTTTTCCGGATATTCTCGCCCTATGAAATTCACCCTACTCGGATCAGGTACCTCAACGGGAGTTCCCCTCCCCGGCTGTACGTGTAAGGTGTGCAGCTCCAAGCACCCCCGAAATCACCGAGATCGAACCTCCGCCTGCATCACCCTCGATGATGATCGTGTCGTATTGATCGACGCCGGACCCGACCTTCGCTACCAAGCGCTCAAGCACAACATGCGGCGGGTTGACTCCGTTCTCTTCACGCATGCGCACGCCGATCACATCCTCGGCATCGACGACCTCCGTTCCTTCAACTTCGTGTCGCGCAAACGGATATCGTGCTACGGAAGCGCCGAAACGATGGAGTCAATTACTTCGAACTTCTCCTACATCTTCTCTCCGCGACCGGGATACGAGGGGGGGATGGTTGCGCAGCTTGATCCCCACATCGTCTCCAACGAAGAGACGTGCGTAATAGAAGGGCTCTCATTTGATCTCTTTCCGCTCGTTCATGGCGCGATGACCGTCACGGGCTTCCGTGTGGGAGAGATAGGGTACGCGACCGATTTTAATATGATCAGTCAACGCGCTGAGGAGATACTCAAAGGGGTGAAGTACCTCTTCATCGACGGCCTCCGCTACGAACCGCACAAGACCCACGTCACGATTCCACAAGCGGTGGAGATCGCTCAACGGCTCAACGCGGAACGGACCTACATCATTCACACGACGCACACGATCGACTACGACGAGGTGAATGCCTCGCTCCCAGAGGGTATCGAACTGGGGTATGATGGCCTTACGATTCAGTGTTCGTAAGAACGGGCTGCACTGTACTTTGAGGAACGGTGCTTTGAAGCACTGAGAGGCGCGCCTCGATCTCTTTGAGGAGATCTCCAATTCCGATTCGCTTTGCTGCGGATACCGCGACACCGGATAGCTCATGTTTAAGAGCCTCAACGGTCTCCGCGTCGGTAGCATCTATCTTGTTTAAGACAACGAGCTCGGGGGCGTCCGCGAGCTCCATCTGCGTGAGGATTTTTCGCACGGCGTTGTACTTCCCGATGGCGTCCTTATCAGAGGCGTCAACAACGTGGACCAAGAGCGAGGCCTCATAGAGCTCCTCTAAGGTCGCTTGGAACGCGGTCTCGAGCTCCTTCGGCAACTTTCGAATGAAACCTACCGTGTCGCTCACAATAACGGTGCGTCCGACACCTCCCTCTTCGAGCGAAAGCGCAGGAGGAAGGTACAATCTTCGCTGGCTCGGATCCAAGGTAGCGAAGAGTTTGTTCTCAGCGGTCACCGTGCTGCCGGTGAGGAGGTTGAACAACGTCGATTTTCCAACGTTGGTGTATCCAACAACGGAAACGAGCTGGAGCTGGTTCTCCCGTCGACGGGTTCTCCTAAAATCTCGAGCGCTTCGAACCTTCTCGATTCGATGCTCAAGATCAGAGATCTTATCCCGAATACGACGACGACCGATCTCAAGCTTCGTCTCTCCAGGTCCACGACCTCCGATACCACCACTCAATCGTGAGAGGCCACTATCCTGATCAACGAGGCGAGGGAGATTGTACTTTAACTGCGCGAGCTCAACCTGAAGTCGCCCCTCGCTGCTCTGCGCTCGCTGCGCGAAGATGTCGAGGATCAACATGCTGCGATCAAGCACCTTGAGCTCGGTTGAATTGGTAATGGCTCTCCACTGAGAGGGCTTCAGCTCCGTATCGAAGATGAGCATATCAGCACCGAGCCGGATACATCGGATGACGAGCTCCTCAAGTTTGCCACTACCGATGTAGGTCTTTGGATCGGCGCGACGCTTTTGGATGACCGCGTCAACGATCTTTACCCCCGCGGTTCGAGCCAATTCGCGCAACTCAAGTTGAGAGATCTCCGGATCGTCATCAGCCTTATCGTAGACCCCGACGATAACCGCGCCCACCTGATCATCAGCGTCGAGTTGCACAACCTCGGCCGCGAGGCTCTGCTCAACGGACTCGATAAATTCACGGTAGTCGAGATCGAACGCTCCCAAATCGCTCACAACTTCCGTGTGAGTCGTCGCGTTCTCGCTCCCATTCGCCGGAACGAGGTACGCGTACGCCATCGACACCCGATTGCGCGCGCCGCGCAGCCCCACAACGGAGTCAAAGCGGAGCCGCTCAAGGTCGGTGTAGATATCGTACGGGATGGTCGCCTCGTCCTTGTTGTTAGAGAGGTCGGTGAAAACGAGTCGAAGATTTCTGAGTCGAGCGCGACCGAGTCGGTAACGGCCTAGGTCTGGAAGGAAGAGGATCTCTTTAGTTCCGAGAATAACTTCCTCAATTCGCCCCTGTCGGTTAATCAACACACCGATACGTCGGCGAAGGGCCTCGGCGAGTAAAACCATTTCGCGGCCAAGATCGAGCGATACGATCTCATCCGGCGAGACCGATCGTTGGAACAACTTCGCGACGGCGCGAATCTCAGATTGGGCGAGGCCCTTGGTATTTCCTGCTACGACGTTAGGCATACGAGCGTCCGAGCCTACACTGTTTGAAACGGTTTTTCACTACAGCGGCGAAATTAGGTTAAAATGAGGATCTTAACATGAAGCATACCGGCGACCGGGGACGGTCGCCCTCCCGGCTGGCGATGAATGGGAGGGCGGTCGTCCTCGACCGCCGCAAGGCCGCGGCAGGCGCAGATAGTTTGCAATCACGGATACTTCCGGCAGCCGGGGACTGTGGCCCTCCCGAAGGATGCCCCTCGAGCATATCCCTAGACGATTACGCTCATGCTACTTCCGCTTCAGCACCACAAGCTCAGCGGCGACATCCCCCGCGAGCTTAGAGCCGCCCTTCATCAGACCGGCGCTCTTGGCGTATCGCTCAACTATCGTACCCTCAACAGCCCAGTACTGGGAGAGGTCGGGTAGAACCGACGCGAGCGCCTCACGGTAATTGACCGGCTTCACACCAAGCCGACCACGACCGACACGAACCACCGCGCGTCCGCCTTTGCGAACCGTACGGGCGGTCTCGAGTAAGGTCTCATTGATATATCCGGTCCACTCCTCAAGTGAGTTTGGTTGCCTTTCAGCTTGGTACTGATCAACTCCGAGGAACCAGCTCCGCAACCATGAACGCAATCCCTGTTCGGTCATGCCAGGTTGGTTTGGACATACCAGCGCGAGATTCACGGAACCGGTACGAACCGGTGCCATATCATTCTCCGCCGCTTGAAATATCGAACGCTCAAGGTCGCGGGTTTGTAAATTACGAGGGACGCCATCACGAACGAGAGCAGCGGCTCTCTTAATGACACGGGCGCTCACCGCACGATAGGAGGGAACCTCCCCTCTCTTCCTGTTCAGCGCCGCTTGCTCGTTTGGAGCCGTGGCGACATGTGGAGAGGAATAGCCAGAAAGATGTCCGACCGTGTGTCCGTGAAGGATCGAAGCCACGATGAGCTCGATGAAGGCGTCAACGTGACTGGTGCCGTTTCGCAAGACTGAGCGAAGATTTACCAACTCACAGAAGGTATCCACGTCGAAGTAGCGTGGGAACGGATCCTTAAACTCACGAACATCGACCGGGCGCTTGAAATTGATGAACTGAAGGCGAAGCACGACCTCGGCGATATCCGCCGGAGAGAGTCGCGCGCGAGCAAGTTTTACGAGAGCCGGATCCTTGGCACACCCGACGAAATGACGTCCGAGGAGAGCGGTTTCTACTCCGGTCGCTCCCGTGCCACACGATACGTCGAGCACCGTGTCTCCCTTCTCGGAAAATCGATCAACAACGTATCGCGCCACCGGCGACTGCCAGAGGTTTGTGTATGAGAAAGATTGTTGAAGGGAATGTCCGTCGCGCGAATAACCGGCAGGATCGACATCGACCTGCTCATTGAATTGGGGCGCTTGAACGAGTTTTAAAACTGCTGCCATTGTAATTCCAACCGCTACAACATCTCTACGGTGAAAGGTTCCCCCGGTTCGCGTTCAATTCAATTGAACACACTTTTCCGGGTTTAGGCCATATAAACCTACACTACTTTCTGAAGCCTAATCCCTATCACCCCCCTTTTTCTCGGTTCCAAAAGCACCTTCTGGAACCGTGAGGGTAAGGGTCAGTATGGGGAAGCGGTCCAGTTGACACCATCGAAATAGTGACAAACAAAGTTCGTAGTACAAGACATTTAAACTCCCCAACATACCGAAGTGCTTACACAAAATACCCTATTTTCATTTTCTTCACTGCAAGTGATTTTTTATCGAACGGTGTAATCTAAGCTCTGTTTCTCCTCGGTACAGCTTGCGCGCCCCCTCGTTTAGGGGCCGGTGGCACATCGCCTGCGACGTCTCCGGCCCGCCACGTGCACAGATTCAGGTGACGTAGCTGCCCGCAATTCCTATACTTAGGGGATGTCCCTCCCCTTCCTTACCGCTCGTTGGCGCAACCTCATCGTCCTAAACTACGAGGTCGATCCGTCCGTACTCCGCCCCTTTCTGCCACATGGCACCGAGATCGATTACTTCGAGGGAAAGGCGCTCATGAGCATCATCGCGTTCAACTTTGAGCGGATGAGGTTTCTCGGTGTAGTTCCGACCATCCCAGTGACGAACTTTGAGGAGATCAACCTCCGCTTTTACGTGCGGCGAAAGGTAGGCGACGAAACACGGCGAGGGGTCGTGTTCATCAAGGAGGTCGTTCCATCAGCGCTCATCGCGGCGACGGCTCGCATTCTCTACAACGAACCCTACGAGGCGCGACCGATGAGCCACTCCTTTAAGGATTTTCATGAAGAGGATGGTGGCACACTGCTCTATGATATGGTGTTCGGCACACGCACCGTCTCAGTGGCTGCAACCACTGAAGGCACACTACGTCCACTTAGCGAGGGAGGAATTGAGCATTTCATTCTCGAGCACTACTGGGGATACACCGCGCAGGGCGACGGAACGACCTCTGAGTATCGGGTACAACATGAGCCGTGGAGGTTTTGGAAAACGAGCGCCGCGGCGATCGGGGGAGATATCACGACGCTCTATCCCGAAACCTTCAAAGATGCCCTCGAACAGCCGCCCCACTCCACATTCGTGGCGCGTGGGTCTCCCGTGGCTGTGTACACCTATCAGAGATTTAATCCGGTTTATCCGACAGGCGGCTTCCCACGAACCAATGTGAAGGGCTACCTCTTGTACGATGGACGGTGTGGGTTCTGTTCCTGGTTGGTCTCGCGGGTACAGGCATCACTCGAAAGGGATGGCTTCGCGAGCGCGCCTCTCCAGAGCGCGTGGGTAGGCCAGGCACTCTCATTCCCAAGTGATCAGATCGAAAGCGACATCCGTCTGTTGCTCGCAGATGGAACCCTCGTGAGTGGCGCCGACGTATACATTTACCTTATGAAAAGAAGGCCGTGGCTTCGGCCTCTCGGTGTTATCGCCGGTCTTCCTATTCTGAAGTGGATCTCGTGGAGATGTTATCGACTCGTTAACCGAAACAGACTCCTCATCTCTCGGACGTGTGGACTCCCCCCACCTAGATAGAACGAGGGATGTTACTCGCCCACTACTTCAAGGTTCTTTCGCGCTACCTCAAGGTCGGGATCCAGCGCGAGCGCCGTTTTAAACTCCTGGCGCGCCTCGTCACGCTTCCCCATCCTTTGAAGAAGCACTCCGAGGTTGTTGTGTGCGTAGGCGTTGCTTCCATCGAGCGCGATGGCGTGACGGAGATTAGACTCCGCTGGCGTGGTTTCGCCAAGCTCTAGCTGAGCGCGGCCAAGCGCGCTCCATACCCTGGAGTTCTTCGGTTCGAGCGCGGAAGCTTTATTCAAGGTCGTGATCGCCTCGTGATATTGCTTATTCTCGATTAACAAGAGTCCCAGATTAACGTGGGCGATGAAATTATTCGGAGACATCTGAGCGACACGACGGAGTGATGATTCCGCAAGGCGGTTCTCATCAAGCTTTTCATATACCTCCGCAAGCGCCAGGTGCGCTCGCACATCGTCAGGCTTTATCTCCGCCGCTGACTGCAATGAACGACGGGCGTCCTCAAATTGCCCGAGCCGTGACTGCGCCATTCCGAGAAGATATTTAGACTCAAAGTGCTTTGGATCGAGCTCCGCCGCCCTTCGATACGATACGGCGGCCGCGTCGTAAAGTTGAATCTTCTCCTGGAGCACCCCAAGATTGAAATAGGTTAAGTGATTCGATGGATCGATCGCCGCCGCTTTTTGCAGGGTCGAGATCGCCTCTGGGACCTTCTGCTGCTTCTCCAAGATAACCGCGAGTCCCTGGAGCGCTGGGACGTTCCGCGGATTTTGCTCAAGTACCTTTTCGTACTGTTCTTTGGAGGCGGAAACCTCCCCTTTTTGGAGGAGAACTCCCGCGAGCCCCACACGGAACGTTTCGTCGTCTTTTAATTTAATAGCCTCACGAAGCTTTGCTTCAGCGCCGGTGAAATCACCCTTCCGTTGCAGGGCGAGTCCCATATTGAAATAGGCCTCCACCATCTGAGGACACAATTGAATAGCTTCTTGGTAGAGCGCTATCTCACCGTCGGACCCATCTCCGAGCTCAACGCCCTTTTTGACCAGCTCCACTGATTTCAAACACGGCTGCTCAGCGCGAGCGAGTGACGAGAGCACAACGACCACAAGAGAGATGATTCCTAGGTGAAGAGATCTTTTGCGCACCGTTTTGCCTTTACCCCACACGTTCACTTGATTGCATCCATGTCCTGGCGGAGAAACGCTTCTACACGCCGTGTATCTCGCTCAACGCCGCGACAACTTCACGCATGCGCTCCTCAGTAACGACCGCCGAGAATCGAACATATCCATCCCACGCGTCACCGAATACGACCCCCGGCGTCACCAAGACACCCGTTTTTCGTAACAGATCGTGAGCGACCCGAACAGAGGCGCTGGTGGCGACATCACTCTCCGGCACAAAGCTGAGCGGGTATTTCGCCCAAAGACAGGCACCCGCTTGGGGATCTTGCACCTCCCATCCTAATCTTCTCAGCCCCGTTGCCAGGACGCGGAGACGACGGTCGTACGCCATAACGGTCGGGCGCACCACATCATGCGCGGTGGTAAGCGCGACCGATGCGGCATACTGAAGCGGCAAAAACAAACCGTAATCTGAGTGAGATTTCCATCGCGCTACCGCTTGAACGGTTTGTGTGTCTCCCATCAGAGCTCCAACTCGCCATCCCGGAACGTTGTACGCCTTTGAGAGGGAATACACCTCTACGCATCGAACTCCTCGCTCACGTACTTTCAGAGCGCTGACGGCTGGTTGTCCCGAGAAGCACATCTCGCCGTACACGAAATCGTTGATGATCGCCGCGCCATATCGCCAACACACATCAGCGATAGCGAGCCACCACTCTTCGGATACGACCGTGCCCGCGGGATTTGAGGGGAAGTTTAACAACACCACACGAGCTCGGGATGAGGCGAGCGCTCGATCAAGAGATGCCGCGGCCTCGTTTGGATCGGTCACGCATTGCCACGGAAACACCACGCCACCGGCCAAGGTAACGGAGGAGACGTGCGCTGGATATGAGGGTGAGCTTACGACCACCGCGTCTCCAACGGTTATCAGACTCTTAATCGCGTGATAGGTGGCGTCTTTACTTCCAAGACACACACAGATCTCGGTTTCAGGGTTAAGGGTAATACCGAAGAGTGAGGAATACTTTAACGCGAACGCCTCGCGCAAACGTCGGACGCCACGAGACACAGCGTACCGATGATTTTGTGGTTTCGTCACCGACTCTAGGAGCCGATCTAAAACCGCGCGAGGTGGGGTCAGATCGGGGTTTACCATCGAGAGGTCGAAAACGTGCTTACCCTCGACCAACATCTGATGCTGAAGGGCTTTTAACGACCGGAGGTAGTCACGCCCGAACACCGATTCGCTACCTCCGTGCGGGGCGGTATGAGACGAGCTACCTTCAGCGAGGGTCCCTTCGGAGGTACCCGCGAGGCTATCTAACTCTGCGACCTCCGCTTGGGGGAGAATATTCGACGACATTGGGGACTCAAGTATCTAGACCGGTGCACGCTCGGAGGGTGCGTGAGCACACAAACACCCCAGATGCATGCATACTACGGATAACAGCGAAAACAAAAGACCTTCGAGGGGGTTATACCCCCTTTCGATTAACAAAAAACGCGCCGGGGCGCCGAACGCTCAGAGATCTTATTGCTGGAAGCGGGGGGCGATGAGGTTAAAGAGGTACACGGCAGGCCCGATCTTCCCCTTAACCTTAATCTTATCGGCCAACATGGCTACTTGCGGATTGAGGTCTCCTGAACGAACCGCCATAAGGTTCTGCTCTGTGAGCGAGATGATTGAATCCACGAGGGTTGCCTCTCCAGGATTCTCCACGTTGACCGTGAGAGCTCCGGCCGCTGGCACGACCGTTGGCTCTTCTCCCTTCCAATCAAAGATAAAACGTTCGCCAGAGCTACTGAGCTCTACGGCAAGAGTACAGGTGAGGTGCGGCTTTAAGCGGAGCTTCGCCCTGGACGCCCGACTTGGGAGCTCTTCGCACAGAACATCACGTCCATTCTGAATAACCTTACGGGTTACTGGCTGAACGTCCTGCTCCTCCTCATCATCAAGAAGGTCATCATCGCTCGGCTCCGCCTCAGCGGAGGCGCCCTTCGCCGGCTGGTTCGTCCAGGTCTCGTCATCGTCCTCCCCTTCTGCGGGAATGGATCGACGCGCCGGAGTCTCATCACTCGGATCTGTGGCCAAACGGGTTGGCTCCAAGGAGCTTTCCTCAGTGGAGATGTGTTCTTGTTGCTCGTCGTCTCTTCGATCCGGCATGGGGCTCCTTACGTATCAGATTTGTCTAGCTTGCCTAGTATTGTTCCATTAAGCGACCCTCGCGTCAAAACTCTTTCCCAAAGGGCGCGAGGCTCATCGGGAAAGCTCCCCCATCACGCCCTCGAGGGCCCGATCGAGGGCCGATACAGCCTCCGCTATCTTCCACGTCCCACGGTCTCGGGGGCCAACCAGGTCCGAAATAGCCCGAATTGAGAGGAACGGCACGCCCTGCAGAAGCGCGGCGTAGAACAGCGCGGCCCCCTCCATATTCGCCACCTGTGGCGAGTACCTCTCCTTGATCCAGGAGATCGAATGCGGCTCACTGAGAACACGACTTAGAGTGACCGCCCGAACTCGGGGCACTCCGTTCAGAGCGGAGAGCTCCCAGGTGGGCGCCACGAGGAGCCGATCGATAAATGGCGCTTGATCCTTTGAGAGCAACTTCATCTCAAAGAGGTCAAGGAAGCTTCCATTGCTCTCCGCGCCGAGATCCCCAAACGCCTCCTCGGACACGACAACGACCGATCCGATAGGGAGATCGGCGACAAAACTTCCACCAATCCCCGCTTGAATAATTTGATCATAACCTCCCGTCGCTAGGGCTCGGGTCACATGGACCCCACACGCCACGGGCCCAACGCCAGACACCAAGAAATCGCACCACGTTCCGTTAATGAGCGTACCGGCCGTACCCATGCCCTCCGCGCGACGTCCTGTCTCCCGCTCAATGAGCGCGGCGATCTCAAACAAGGTGGAGGAAACAACGAGGGTTTTCACACAATTCTTTTCTACGGTTCGCTGAAAGCGCGGAACTCCGTCCAAACGCTCCACAACTATTCTTAAACCGCTTCGATTATAGGCACACCGGCGCACTTACGGAACAGCCCGCGAGTGAGACGGAAATACCTTGAGAGGAGAACACCTTATGAACATTCAAACGATAATCGCCGCGCAACAGTCCAGCCACACGAACGCACATCAGCCGATGACCCGGCACGATAAGACCTCAAACCTCATCGGCTCCGCCCTTCCGATGGGAATCCTGACAGGTCTTCAAGCGCTCAATTCGCCGGCGGCACTCGGCGCTCGAACCGGCACAACGATCGCCTCATCGACGCTACCCGCCGCGGGAGCCATAGGCTCGGCGGCAAGCTTTACGGGAGGAGTACTCGGCGCGCTCGATCTCGCGATGAACTGGGGCAAGTCATCTCCCGTAGCCGCGGCAAGTTCCGGGATGGCGCTCGGCGCCTCTGTCGGGACCCTCATCTTCCCTGGAGTGGGGACCGCCGTCGGAATCGGTGTCGGCGCGCTTGTGGGGGGACTCATCGGATGTATCACCACCGGCAAGCACCAGGATCAGCAGGTTCGTGATTCCGTACGGGAGATGCTCGTGCAAGCCGGTGTGCTCAGCTCGGATTATCACCTTCAACTTCCTGATGGCTCTCTCTACGATATGGGAAAGGATGGTGGACCTCGAGAGGAATTCGGAGGACGTCGCCCGTATGAGGTCGACCTCTCAAATCCCCTCGCTCAGTACGCTATTGGCTGGATGGATCCGATCATCGCGCTTCTCGCGCCAGGCAACGATAAGGTGAGAAATGACTTCGTCGGGTACTTCGCCAACGCCATACTTCGCGACGCGAAGGACCTGAATGACGTACGAACAAACGTCCAATTTTTCCTCAGTAAATTTGGGCTATCCGATGAAACCCTCGCCAACTCGATCGTTCAGATGGGGAACGCCGGAGCTATCGATCAACACACCGCGCAGGCATGGCTCGGCGGTATCCAACAACGGGTCGACACCACGTTCTCTGGAGATTTCGAACTTACGACACGACCGCTATCAGAGGGAACCATTGAACAAATATCCGCCAATCCTCCTAGGGAGGCGAGGCAAAACCTTCTAGTAGTCTAATTGTGGCCTCGACGCGTGAACGTGCTCGTGATCGTAAACGTGAACGTACCC
>JAIXPR010000021.1 GCA_027486155.1 Pseudomonadota bacterium
AGCGGTAGTGAGCGCGGTGCGTGAAGCGAGGAAGATGTTCTCCTAACTCCGAGGAGACTACCTACCAGGGGGCGGGCGTTCAGACAGTTTGCGGATCGAGAGTATCGCCAGGAAGTTGTAGGTTGCGTGGGTCGTCGCAGCGGCGGCGAGGGAGTCGGTGAGAAACCACACCAGCCAGAGCGCGCCGCCCACAGCCGAATAGAGCGGAATCATGCCACCGTACCGTTTAAAGGACCCGATAAAGTGAACCCAGGCAAAGGCGACGCTTGAAATGAGAAGAGCGAACCAGAGCCCGCCTGAGCGAATCAGCCAGAGATTGAGGCTGCCGCGGAAGAGTACCTCTTCGCCAACGCCAGAGAGGATCCCGATAAGGAGCGCGTGAAACGGGGAGACCCGTCGGCAGAGCGGAACGACTATCTCCCGACTAAATCTGCTGTACACCGAATCGGGGTTACGGAGGGTCCACCGCCAGAGAAGATGGTTTCCGATGAGAAGTGGGATCGACGACAGAGCGCCCACCACAAGCGCTCGCGCGGAGAGGTTCCAAGCGATGTCGAGTGAGAGAAAGAACGCCATGGTGTAGGCAAGGAGGAAGAGGAGAACCTCAGATACTATCGCCACCAATAGAATCGAACCCCTTCTCATGTGCCTGTGATGCCCTAATGTTGTACTTATGGGGTTTGCTTGAGCCCAAGGCAATCAAGAACCCTGTAGCTCCCATGCAGGAGCGATTCGCCAAGAGCGTGTTGGAGCTCCGCCGCGAACGCGTAGTGAGAGGTGTTCGTCGCGGTATAGCTCTCTTCGCACGCCCGTACGACCTCTCCGTTCTCTACAATTCGGGCAGCTATCGTGACCGATGATGTTGGTTTTCGGACTACGAGGAGATCATATCCATCGACGTTGAGGTCTCGAACCGTGATCTCAAGAACCCGTTGTGAGGTTGTGGTCGGCTCCTCACGACACCGATATCCTCGCATGCCACACGCGATAGAGAGTTGGGTGCGCAGGTCGGTCGCAAGGGTGGGGGCGTACACTCGGGTCACCGGAATGATAAAAAAGAGGTACTGGCTACCGAGGGAGCGGTTCTCAAAGCCCTCTGTTTGAATCCGTACGGGGATGGCGGAATCAGATACAGAGAGGAGTTTTTCAAGGGCAGGAGGGGGCTCAAGTGGCGGAAGTTCTGAGGCGAAACAGCCTGTTAGTAGCGTTAAAGCGGCTACACTGAGGAGCCACGTGAGACCTTGTAGACGTCTTACCATAGAAAAACCCCGTTATGGCTCTTCAGTAGGGAGGAGCCAGACGGTACGATAGTATAGGAAGGCGACAAGGACGGATAGCCATGTAGGGCGTGTTCTTTCAATCGGGCATGCCACGGTTAGCGGTATGGATACCAAAGGAGCAAAAACCAGGGAGCGGATCGACCTCGGGTTGGGGGCGATCCTTGCTGGCATCGACACTTCGCCGAACGCCGAGGTGTCTATCGATCTTCCGTTGCCAAACGGTACTTCTCACAACGGTGCCGCGTCGTGGACCCTCGGCGACAGCGCTTCCCCTCCGCCTCAGCAATCAAAGAGCGAGTTTGAGGCGCTCGCCGATGAGCGCAAGTGGTCAGAGATCGTTCGTCTCGCCGAGTCGCGGCTCAGCAACGGAGAGGATCTCGAAGCGAAGCTCTGGTGGATCCGCGGACATCTTGGGGCCTTTTCCATGCCGGTATCGTTTCTCTCCGCGCCTCTCGATGCCCTGTGTCGTACCGTAACGCCCGAGTCGTTAGATGAGCCCTCAAAAATCTTGCTCAATGAAACGGGGCTGCTCGTGCTCCAGCGTCTGCGCGAGGTACATGATACCTCCCACGCACAAGGCCTTCGCGAGGCGCTTGAGGGGATCGGTGTTCGCGAACCGAAAGATCGTCGCGAACGTGTCGGAACGAGCTCCTTCCGTTCTCTCAAGTCTCAGCCCACCCTCGAACACACCCCTCCTCAAGGCAGCGACGTTCCGGTTGCGGCTGTGAGTACCCGTCCGAAACGCCTGACGTGGAGCTTCGTCTGTTTCATCATCGTTGTGGTTCTGCTGCTCTTGGATAGGATGTTTCCGCACGTTCGCTCCCCAGAGCTCGATATCGCTTCGGAGAGCTTTGTGGGCGCTGAAACCGTTCAGGCGCAGCTCACCGATACTCCAGGTCGAAGGGATCCAGGGGGCCGCCTCGGGGCGCTCTTTTATTCAATTGAAGGTGAGGGGGCCCGAAGCGAAGGCCCGCCCCAGGTAACGGGCGAACCCAAGCAGGGAGCTCCGCAACCGCCGCCTGCGATGCCGACCGAGCTACAGAGGGAGCCGGTGCCACCACGCTCAAAGGAATCCGTGGACACGAGCGGTCCCCTTGAGGGGCCGGAGTTTCGTGAGCGGATAGAGCGAGTACGCCCTCAATCGTTGGAGCCGCACCGAGAGGTGTTGCAAGGTGGCTCTCCCCAGGCGGTGCTGCCAGGGTCCTCTGCCCGCGGTTTCGAAGATCAAAGGACCTATAAGGTACTGACCCGCACCTCTGTGTTGTCGGCGCCGAGCTACGGAGGCAGGGTGGTCGGGCAGCTCGATCGGGGCGATCGTGTCCTCGTTGAAGGTAAGCTTGGTCGGTGGCTCCGACTTCGCTCGAAAAAGGGGCGAGGGGGGTACGTTCTCGCTGCCGATGTTGAGGAGGTTCCTGAACTGGACTTCGCCTCTGATCGCTGATTGAAGGTGTTAGAACAAGGCGCTTTTTCTCTCACTTCTGCGCGTCTTGCCACGGTTGCCCGTGCCGACTAGACTGCCGCTCGCTATACGTAATCAGCTTGAGATTGACGATGTCAGGTGGCCGTATCGGCCCTCCGCCAGCTAGGAAGAATTATGCTTACATCACGAGAAGTACGAGAGAAGTTCATCGAATTCTGGACGCAGTCCCCCCGCCACTGCGGCGTTGTACCGAACATGTCACTAGTTCCCAACGTTGACTCGACCCTGCTCTTCGTAAACTCCGGTATGTTCCCGTTGGTCCCCTACCTCGGAGGACAGCCTCATCCCCTCGGCAAGCGGCTCTGCAACATTCAACGGTGCCTTCGCACCAATTACGAGGACATGCTTGAGGTCGGCGACAATCGACACACCCTCATGTTCGAGATGATCGGTGATTGGTCCCTCGGTGACTTCACTAAGGAGGAGCAGATTCCATGGATCATGGAGCTGTGGGTGAAGGTCTACGGAATGGATCCATCTCGCCTCTACGTATCAGTGTTCGCCGGTGACGAAACCGCGCCACGCGACGATGTGGCGATCGAGACGTGGAAGAAGGTCTTTCGCCAGTACGGTGTTGAGGCTGAGTTCTGCGAGGATGTCTACAACCTGCCTCCAACACTTGAGCAGTCAAAGGGATGGAAGCCTCACATCTTCCCCTACAACAAGAAGAAGAACTGGTGGCAGCGCGCCGAGGCTCCTGGTGAGCTTGGTGGCCCAACATCGGAGATGTTCTACGACCTCGGTGTTCCTGAACGCATCCAGGAAACGTACGACATCAATGACGATTCCGGTCGTTTCGTTGAGATCGGTAATAACGTTTTCATGGAGTACAAGCTCTCCCCTGACATGAAGTGGGAGCCGCTCGCTCAAAAGAATATCGATTTCGGTGGTGGCTTTGAGCGCGTGTGCATGATCGTTCAAGGAAAGACTGAGATCTTCGAGAGCGACATTTATCGCCCTATCATCGACCGTGTTTCAGCGCTCTCTGGCCGCTCATACAAGACCGAGGGGAAGGAGAATGATGACACCGCGGCCTTCCGAGTTATAGCCGACCACGGACGCGCAGCGACCTTCATTCTCGCGGATGGGGTCTCCCCGTCGAATAAGGACCAGGGGTACATCCTTCGTCGCTTCATCCGTCGTCTCGTACGATTTGGAAAGAAGCTCGGCCTTGAGAGGGAGTTCACCGCTGAGGTCGCGGATGCGGTTATCAACACCCTCGCGCACGCATATCCTCATTTGGAGGAGAATCGGCAGGTCGTTCTTCAAAAGATCCACGATGAAGAGGTCGCGTTCAATCAAACCCTCGCAAAAGGGCTCAAGGAGCTCTCGAAGATTCAGTCGCAGCTTGAGCCCGGTAAGCTGATCTCGGGAGACCAAGCTTTCTTCATCTATGAGTCGTACGGATTCCCACTCGAGCTGACACTCGATGAGCTCAAAGTTACTGAGGAGCAGGCTAAAGAGATTACCAAGGAGTTCGCAGCCGCCGAGAAGCGTCATCGAGAGCTTTCCCGCGCCGGCGCTGAGCAGAAGTTCAAAGGTGGTCTTGCTGATCAGTCCCGCGAGACGACCAAGCTCCACACCGCGCATCATCTCCTTTTGGCCGCGATGCAGAAGATCGTTGATCCGAATATTCGGCAGAAGGGAAGTAATATCACCGCGGAGCGTCTCCGTATGGATTTCAATCTTGATCGGAAGATGACACCCGACGAGATAGCGAAGGTGGAGGAGATGGTGAATCAACACATCTCAGAGAGCCTTCCCGTCGTTCGCGTCGAGATGCCACGCGAAGAGGCTGAGGCGCTGGGCGCGCAGATGGAGTTCGGCGCGAAGTACCCCGATATTGTGAGCGTATACTTCGTCGGAGACCAGAAGAACTGGCTCTCCGCGGAGTTCTGTGGTGGTCCGCACGTCGAATCTACCGCTGAGATCGGTGAGGGGGTGAAGCGTTTCAAGATTCAGAAGCAGGAGAACGTTGGTGCCGGTATTAAGCGAGTAAAAGGAGCCCTCTTATAGTTGGCGGTGGCTTGCTCACCGGTAAACGTAGGTGGTCATCAGGAACGTGTTGTACCCCATGCTTATACGATACTTAGTCCTCTCATCTCTGCTCCTGATGTGCGGTCCCGCGACCCTCGCCGCACAGGGCACGTTGCTCAAAGAGGGAACCTGCCCGTCCGGGTTCTTCTCCAGTGGAAAGTATTGCGTTCCGATTAAGGATGACGCGAAGCCAGCGATGCCTCGGGGTGGTCAATGTCCGAGTGGTTACTACTCAAGCGGTAACTATTGCGTGGCGATGAGAAGGGATGCTCCCGTTGCGGTGCCGAAGGATGGATCCTGTCCGAGTGGGTATTACGCCTCTGGTTCCTACTGCGTGAACCAGCATACGCCCAAGCATGTTGATCAAAAATCGAAGCGATAGATGTCGTCGATATCACTTCCGGGCTCCAGCTTATAAAGGCTTTTAAGGAAGCCATTACTCATGCCGTAGACCCACCCATGAAGGATTGGGCGACGCTCCTCGTGCCACGCCTTTTGAATTACATGCGTTTTCATGAGGTTTTTAAGTTGCTCTTGAACGTTGATTTCGACCAGCTTGTCGGCTTGTTGGTCAAAGTCTCCCGCTTGAGAAATTATCTCTCTGTTGTTGTGGTATGAGTCCTTTATTTGGCGCAGCCACTCATCAAGAACGCCGTAACGATGCGACGAGAGCGCCGCTTTGATGCCACCGCAGCCGTAGTGCCCACACACGATGACATGCTTAACTTTGAGATACTCGACCGCGAAGCTCAGCACGCTCAGCAGATTGAAGTCGGTGTGATTGACAAGATTTGCGATATTTCTGTGTGTAAATATCTCTCCCGGAGCGGTGCCGGTGACCTCCTCAGCGGGTACTCGGCTATCGGAGCATCCTATCCAAAGGAATTGAGGTCTCTGCTCTTTGGCTAATTCTTCGAAGAAGGTAGGCGCCAAGGAAAGCTTGTCTTGAACCCAGTTTTTATTCGCGCGAAGCAGGCGTTTATATTGATCCATGAAATCTCCACACCGCCCGCTGGAAATCGAGCGCTCCTGATAAGCACTTTGACTCCACTTTCTATCAGACCCGGAACCCACGGACCCGACACCAGGGCCGGTTTTTAAATCCGTAGTCAGATGATACGAGATAGCTCGGCGTTTTAATAGGTAGAATTGCGGAGAATGAAGGGCGGATAGTGGATAAAAGTTAGCTACATCCGCACAGCCCAGGGACGAGCGGATGTAGCCATATAGCTCAGATATGCGGCTTTGATAACGATTCTCTTTGCTCCGTGACCTTCCCGCTTTGGGCGCTCCCAAGGAGAGCAACCCGAAAAATCGGTGGTCGTTCCCTTCGCGC
>JAIXPR010000076.1 GCA_027486155.1 Pseudomonadota bacterium
CGGTGATTCGCTCACCTGTCATCACCATGTGGGTGAGCGCCTTCTTCTGTACAACGCGGCTCAAAGGGGCCATCACCACCATCGCCGCGAGACCGATCCCGACCTCAGGGAGTCCAAACACCGCGTCATCTGAGGCGAGGGTGATGTCACATGCCGCGGCGAGTCCACATCCCCCCGCGAGCGCGAATCCGTGCACGCGAGCCACAACCGGAATAGGGCAGTAGTTTATCTTCTCGATTAGTGTGGCGATCGAATCGAAGAACGCTCTGCGAAGGGACGGGGATGGATTGTGAACGAGATCAGAGATATCGGCTCCAGCGCAGAACGCCTCGGTGCCTGTGCCACTCAAGATTACGCAACGGGCGAGGGGATTAGTCGCGGCCGCCTCAAATGCCTCGGTAAGGAGTCTGATCGACTCTGACGTAAGGCTGTTCCGGGCTTCAGGTCGGTTGATTGTGATTGAGACGATTCCCGCGACTTCGTTTACGAGAACTGGAGCGGAGGCCATGTAGTTACCTCATGTGAGTGAAGAGTTTCAGGGTGTTCGCTGTAGTTATCGCCGCAACCTCTTCAAGCGACAATCCTTTTATTTCAGCGAGCCGCTTCGTTGTTTCGGCGACAAAGGCCGGTTCGCATCGCTTCCCTCGATGAGGTTCGGGCGCCAGGAAGGGGGCGTCCGTTTCGACTAAGATCTGCTCAAGTGGAATAGCTTTGCAGATATCTCGAACCTCTTGCGCTTTCTTGAAGGTCAGCAGTCCGGGGAAGGAAACGTAGAAGCCCATGTCCCATAATCGAGCGGCGAACTCCGCGTTTTCGGCGAAGCAGTGAAAAACCCCGCCAACATCGCGCGCGTTACGCTCTTTGAGGAGCGCGAAACTTTGCTCACCGGCCTGTCGTGAGTGAATGATAAGAGGCTTTTGCACTCGCTTGGCGAGCTCTATCTGCGCCTCAAACCGCTCGTATTGCTTGTCAACCGGCGCCCAATCCCGATAGAAATCGAGACCCGTTTCTCCCACCGCGACCACCTTGGGATGCCGAGCACTCTCCTCGAAAAGCGCCATGTCTATCTCGTGAGCCGCGTCGTGAGGATGTACGCCAGCGCTCGCCCAAACAAAAGGGTACTGTTCAGCGATTGCGATCGCTCGCCCCGCGCCCTCAAGCCCCTTGCCGGTGCCGATAGTGAGCATTCGGGTAACTCCCGCGGCTCGGGCGCGATCGATGACAGCGGTCCGATCCTCATCAAACTCCTTTGAGTCGAGATGGGTGTGGGAGTCGGTGATATCCATTGAGGTTAGCGAACGCGCGCGCCAGAAGCGATAGGTCTCTCCGGCGTCAGGAGCGCGAGGGTGCCGTCACCCTCAGTTGAAGCCGCGAGGAGCATCCCATTGCTCTCCACTCCCATGAGCTTGGCTGGTTTCAGATTCGCCACAATGACGATCTGTTTTCCGACAAGCTGCTCAGGGGTGTAGTAGGGCGCTATGCCTGATACGATCTGTCGTTGCCCGAGCTCTCCGACATCGACCTGGATCTGATAGAGCTTCTTGGATTTAGGAACCAACTCAACTTTCAAGACGGTCGCCGTGCGGAGCTTAACCCGAGCGAACAGGTCGATATCAATGAGCTCCTCTGCCGCTGGAGGTGTCGCTGTCGCGGTGTGAGTAAGCGCCGCGTCGGCTCCCTGAGCCGGTGCTGATGGTGTATTTGGGAGTTTTTCTGTTGAGTTTTCCATACGGTCTCCTAAGGTCACCAAGTGTCAGCCAAGCTGGGCTAAAAGTCCAGATCGATAGCCTGCGGCCTATCGGCCATCAATGAGGAGTTCTCCCAACGTGGGATGTTGCCGAGGGGTTGTCTGATAGGTTGAAGCGAGCGCCTTGTTGCAGCTCTGGAGGGTCTTAAAGATGGTGAGCGTCGGATTGACGTGTCGATCGAGGATTAGGTACTCGGCATCAAGCGCGTTCTGAAGCGCTGTTGCCCACACCGCCGTTGCGCTCGGATCGGCGCTCGTCGCCATGAGGCGCTGTCGTATCGTCGTACGGAGAAAGGTGAGGCGTTCCTTGACCTGATTCTTATCGGCGCCCCACTCTTGAGCGGCTCGAGCCACTATCGCCTGGTCTCCCATCCATGCGCGCTCTACAACCGCCCGTACGTCCTCCCACATCTCGGATTGCGCTTGAAGTGAATCGAGCGAGGCGGCTGAGCCGTCCGCCAGAAGCGTGAGCGCCTCAGAGATCTCTTGAATCCCACGCAGGTTACTAATCTCCTTTATCTCGTCCGGTGAGAGTCGATCAAAGAAGAAGCGTTGGCAGCGAGAGAGAATCGTCGCCGGGAGTCGGGAGGGGTTCGCGAGGACGAGAATGAAGTAGGTATCCGGACGTGGCTCCTCGAGCGATTTAAGAATGATGTTCGCGCCAACGATCGAGATGTCATCCGCGTCATTCAGTATCGCGACTTTTTTTCCACCCATGAAGGGCTTGAGGCTCATCTTCTCGAGCGCCTGGCGAATGTCATCCACAGAGGCGCCGCGCTCGCCGCTGAAAGAGAGGGAGATGAGATCAGGGTGTGTGCCTGACTCAAAGAGTGTGCAGGTGCGACATGTGCCACAGCCACCTTGAGGCGCATCCTCTCTTTGTTCGCACAGCAGTTGGCGCGCTACCTCACGAGCGATCAGATGTTTTCCGATACCGTGGAGGCCGGAGAACACCAACGCGGATGGTAGTCGATCTGAACGAACGAGATTCGCGAGCTCCTTTCTTTGTTGGGTATGACCGATGATCGATTTCACAGAGCTACTGTAGGATTAATCGCTGATAGGCGGAAGAGCAAAGGGCTCTTTAGCCATCGGTTACATACCGCACGCCTTGGCGGCCTCCACACACAGCTGCTCGGGGCTCTTTGTGGCGTCCAGGACGAGAA
>JAIXPR010000222.1 GCA_027486155.1 Pseudomonadota bacterium
GGCTTAGCTTTAGAGCCTCGCGAAGGAGCCTGACACCATTTCATAACCGCGGACCTCTCGTAGTCTTCTAGGTTACATGTTTCACGAAGAGCTGAGCGAGAGCGCCGAGAAGTGCGAAATTCGCTTGGTGTTATAGTGCCGTTCCCCCTGTCCTCGCCGTTCTCTTTGTAAAGAGTCCAAAGACCTATCTCCTTTTTCTCGTTCACCGATCCCGCTCATAGGCAGTCGCCGTTAGGAAGGTGACATTCAGCTCATCAATACGTCCAGCGTTGAGGAGTGAATATGGTGCGGGAATGTCTCCGAAAGATAGTTGTGTTGGTGTTTTCTGTGGCGGTCGGGGTGGCTCCGTCGGGAGCGCTCGCGGAATCAGAGTTCGCCGCTGGTGAGCGATTTATCGAGGAGGTTGTGGTTGAGGGGATTCCTATATCAACCGCGATCGCGTTTGCGCCGGATTCGCGGATCTTCGTTGCGTTGAAGGATGGTGTGGTGCGGGTCGTGCAGAACGGTCAGTTACTTCCAACTCCCTTCCTCGACATTAAGACGATTGTAAACAAGTCGACCGATCGGGGGCTTCTCGGAATCGCCGTTGATCCTAACTTTCCATCGAAGCCTTATGTCTATCTCTCCTATGTCTGGGATCCTCCCGGTTTCACTCCAGACTCGCAGGAATCGCGCCTTATTAGAGTCGTAAGATACGCGGCTGATGCGGCGAAGGGATACAACGTGGCCATCCCTGGCAGTGAGGAGGTTATCCTCGGTAAGAACAGCCTTCCCCAATACATCGCCCCTCCCGCCACATCAGCTGAGATCGTTTATCCCGAGCGAGCTTCCTGCATGACCGGGCTTACTATGGAGGGCACTCCTATCGAAGACTGCCTTCCAGTGGATTCCCTCTCCCACACGGCGGGCTCGCTGATGTTTGGCGCTGATGGCACTCTCGTCGCCAGCTTTGGTGATGGGGCTAATTACGACTATCCAGCAACCACGGCTTTTCGAGCGCAGAATCTCGATGCAATGTCAGGTCGTGTCGTCCGGGTAGATCCCGACACCGGGAATGGGGTGTCTGGCAATCCGTACTTCGACCCGACCAATCCCAGCTCAAATCGTTCAAAGGTATGGTCGATCGGATACCGAAATCCGTTCCGCTTCACTATCAATCCCGCAAATGGGCAGGTGTATGTGGGTGACGTTGGCACCTCGTACTACGAAGAGATAAACGCCGGCAAGGGCGCTAATTTCGGTTGGCCCTGCTATGAGGGAGGGTTCTCGGAGCGTTTGCAGCAGGAGGGGCAAGCAACCGTAAGCGAGCGCCAAGTTGGATTTAAGCGAGCTCCCGCGACGATCGACTTTTGCAACAAGCTCTACGCGAAGGGGCCTGGGGCGGTGACGCCGCCGCTCTTTACGTATCGACACCCGTATGACGAAAACGGCAAGGACCTCGGTTCTTCAATTACTGGCGTCGCGTTTTACTCGGGAACCTCGTACCCCGAAAAGTATCGCGGGGCGCTCTTTTTCGCCGATTACGCCCGCTTCTTCATCAAATACTTAACATTTGACGCTAACGGTAAGCCAACCGTGCATGAGTTCGCTAGGGAAACAGGTTCGAATTTGGGCGCGGTGCAGCTGATCAGCGGTCCGGACTCGAACATTTACGCGGTCTATCTCGATCTGAAGACAAGAACGGGCGCCGTGCGACGTTTCCGCCCAATGGTTGGTAGTAACACCCCTCCAGCAGTTAAAGCGAACGCCGGGCCTCTCATCGGCGGAACCCCTCTTGTTGTGAGCTTTTCATCCGCGGGTAGCGCGGATCCTGACGGTCAGCAGGTCTCATTCACGTGGGATTTCGGTGACGGCGAGCGCTCCACCGAGTCGGATCCCGTTCATGTATACACCAAGATCGGGACGTATCAGGCGACTCTCACGGTGAAGGAGATGACCGCTCCATTTGCCGCGTCTAGCAAATCGTTCACGATACGCACAGGAGCAAATCCTCCTGTGGCATTCATTGACTCGCCTGATCGTTCATATCGATACGAGATAGGGAAGAGTGTGAGCTTTAGTGGTCGGGCTGAACCGTCGACAGGAGTAGACATGACGTGGGTGATTCTTCAGAAACATAATCAGCACGAACATCTGGTCGCGGAGGTGTCGGGGCCGAGCGGATTCTTTGTGCCCGAGGAGCATTGTGACAACTGCTCCTACGAACTCTGTTTGAGCGCGCAGGGGCAGGGCGAGCTGATCGACCAAAAGTGTTTGCCGATACCGCCCAATACGAGCCCATACACCTTCGCGAGTAAGCCACCAGGGGCTTCTATCGCCTACGTAGACGAAGACAAGGAGGTTCTCGCCCCGTACGTGGCTCAACCTATCGTGGGCTCAAGGCAAACGATTAGCGCTAACGTCATCTCGAATGGCCGAACGTTCGTGCGCTGGTCGGATGGCGTACGGGACCCAGTGCGAACCTTTGTCACAGGAACGGAGCCTAAGACCCTCAGGGCCATCTACGCGAACCGACCACCGGTGGTGTCGGTGAAATCGATCCCGCTGCGGATTACGAGTCGGGTCGCGCGAGCTCGCACCGTAAAACTGCACGCGGGAGGTTCGAGAGATCCTGAGGGAGAGCCGTTGCGGTTCTCCTGGAAGTTCTCTGACAGAAAGATCGTTCGTGGCTCATCAATCACGCGCACCTTCCAACGGGTAGGTTCGTACGGTGTTACGCTTACCGTTCGCGACCGACTCGGAGGCGTTACCGTCTACAGAGGAGCCATTAAGGTTGGTGGCGCCCGACCGGTCCTGCGCCGTATTCGTAAAGAGGGCGCTATTAAAGCCTACGTTGAGGACGCGCGGAAATAAGCAGTTTTCCGGTAGTTGCCATGAAACCCTTCTCGCATAGTCCGATAACGTTACTTATCGGTCATTTAAGCGGTAGCGTATAAGGGGTGGTTTCGGTTTGCCGAACCACCCCCTTCTCGATTGTAAAGAAAGAGACCTAGCCTATTGCTGAAGGGCAGGTCTGTGCGTGCGCTCCTCTCCAGCGAGGATCATCACGGAGTTGCACGAGAGCTCAAGGCACAAGAGATCTCGCGGCCCAAGCTTAATCCGACGACGCTCCTCTTCGGTGCGACCGGTGACGATACGAAGCCAACAGGTCTCCTCGCCGTTGAGTCGACCTTGCTGACCACGAGGTTTATCGCGATAGAGTTTCACAAGGGTATCTGAGTCTCCCTCACTCTCTCCGCTTTGGAGGATGACGTTCTCATCGAGAGATTCGACACCGTAGAGGAACGCTCGAGCGGTAGCCCAAAGACCTCCAATAGCGTCGATAGGAAGAAGCATGTTGAGATTTCCTGGTGCGGTTGGTGACTCAACGCCATCTATAATTGGTATGTAGAAGAAGCGGAGGCCATGAGCCTCAGGGACGAGTTGAAGGCGTCCGAACGATTTATTGATTGAGAATGTTACGCCACCACGATACATAAAAACCTTCACCTTATCGAAAACCCTTTCGGGATGTGACGCGCCGGCCATCTTCGGCGCCCTACTCTGTACCCCCTAGCCCGTGTCCGAGCTACCGTTCACCTATGCTCACCGAGAGCTCGTTGAGCTATTCTTTTGTCGCTCTCTTATCGCTCGAACCCCGCACGACGCTTCCAAAAAGCTTCTACGAGGAACTCAGATTTGCCGATCAGTGCGGGCTTCTATGACGCCCTGATCGAGCTTCAGACGAGCCAGGTTCGAGATTATCGCCAAGAATCATTAATTGCAATAACAGCTTTTGGCCAGCTCACAAGGGGCTATTGAGGGGCTTATTTGCGAAACTTAAATGGCCCAGCCTTTGGTCCCTTCGGCTTCTCAGGTGGTTTCGAGTCCTCCTTATCAGAGACGGGGGCATTCGTGGCGGCTGCGTTTTTAGAGCGTTGCGATTGCTCTGCTTTCCGTGGCGGAGGGGGCGGAGGCTGCTTGCTGAGGGTCATCACGCTGCCCCTCGGCTTTGCGCCGCGAGGAATCGCCCCCAATTTAAAAGGCCCCTCGGGGAACTGTTCCGAGGTATGAGGAGCCGCTGTTTTGCCGGGCGCTTCTACCTTTTTCTCCCCCTGCGGCACGTTCGCGACCGGTGCTGCCTTGGCTTTGGGGGCGAAATCCTGAGAGGTTTCATCCTGCTCCTGCGAGAGTATCTGCTCGTCGACCCAGTCCGAGAGTCCTATCTCGTCGACCTCAAATTTCTCTGGATGTACGATAAACTCCCGCCCCTCCCAGGTTTCAGGGAGGTTCGCGTTGAACCAGAATGACCGCCCCTTCACGATCTTACCGTTACCGAGGTCGAACCACGCTAACCCCTTTTCCGCCGACATCTCATGCTTAAGCTCCTCAGCGCTCACAAGATCCTCCTCCGCTTCCTGGTAGCTTACCGATTGGGACTCGCCGCCGGTTCGTCGAGAGTTGAGGTCGAGGGACCCTTTCAGGATCGACGTTTGCACGCCGCTCGTCACGCCGGCGCCGACTGATTTTTTAGTCGAGGCGATCTTTCCGAACC
>JAIXPR010000249.1 GCA_027486155.1 Pseudomonadota bacterium
CAACGGGAAGATCACCTTACATTGTCCGGTGGCTCCCCATACGAGCATCGGTTTCATCTGCGTACCAAATACCCACCAGGGGAGCTTGTCAGTAAGAGCTTCGAGTTCGTCACCGCATCGAGCTCAAAACGGGAATCTGAACTCATAAACTCCTTGAGCGCGGTCGCTGGGTTGTTACCGACCCCCCAAGGGCGCGGCCGGTGTTCCTGCTCGGGGATGTACTCCACCACGGTGTCAGCAACGATCAGGTACTGCCCCGGTGTCACGAAATCAGCGAAGAGCTCAAGCTCACGTTTCACGTGCTCGTGCGTGTGATTTGAGTCGAGTATGACCATGACCCGCTCGACGTTCTTGGTTTTCTCCTTGAACACCTCGTGCAACGTAGGAGAGAGGGCGTCCGACTCGATCAGCTCGATCCTCTTTGATAGGGGATGGCTCTCAATAGACGCTCGGTTGTGAGCCCGGATCTCCACGTCGACTCCGATAACCGTGCCCTCACCAAGTAACTCTAGGATCGAAGCGTACAAGATCAACGATCCACCACGAGCGACCCCCGTCTCGATGATCAGCTGCGGTTTGGTTTTCCAGATGATCTCCTGCGTCGCGACGATATCCGGTGGCATCTGGATGATCGGCACGCCGAGCCAGGTCCATTGGTAGGACCAATGGTGCCTATCGGAGTGAACTATCACATCACGAGCGAGGCGCTGAAGTTCAGCGTCCTCACCCAATCGGAGCGCCGAGGCGGCGGCTTCCTGACGAAACGTTTCTCTGTCGTCCATCGTTAGTCCCTTGCAAGTACTGCGGTTACAATTCTATCAATATCGTCGTCGGTAATATCATACGGTGATGGTAGGTTCAGCGCCCGAGAGGAGATGTCGGAGGCGTGAACGCGGCCGTGACTTCGCATCTCCGGGAATATCTCACTGAGGGGCCAGAAAAAGGTTCGGGCGTCGACGTTACCGCGGGTGAGGGTAGCGAGGATACGTTCCTTATCTGCGGGCGAAGGGGTCACAATCGTGGGCATCCAGTAGGATGGGGTTACGGTGTTAGTGCTGGATTGATTCATCGGGAAATGGGTGGTGAGCTGCTCGGAGTATCGCCGAAAGGTTTCATGCTTTTTGTTCACGAGGTCATCGGCCCGATGGAGTTGCGCTAACCCGAGAGCCGCTTGGATATTACTCATCTTGAACTTATAGCCGATCATATCGGGCCAGAACTGCTTCGTTTGGTGCTTGCTCCTGCCGTGATTGTTGAGGGTGCATACCCGCTCGTAGAGCGCACTGTCGTTCGTCAGTAGCATCCCACCCTCTCCGGTGGTCATCGTCTTCGTTCCATGAAAGGAGAAGGTGGAAAAGTGCGCGAGCGCGCCGGCGGCTTTTCCTCGATATCTCGCTCCAAACGCCTCCGCGGCGTCCTCTATCAGTAGCAGTCCGTGGCGCTCGCATATCGCCTTGAGCGCGTCCATATCGCAGAGGTTGCCGTAGAGGTGGGTGGCGATAATAGCTTTGGTCTTCGCGGTAATCGCCTTCTCCGCCTCTGCTGGATCAATACACCATGAGGTTGGATCGATATCGACAAGGACCGGCGTCGCTCCGATGTGAACGATGGGAGCGACGGTCGCTACCCAGTTCGTCTCGGCGAGGATCACCTCATCCCCCGCGCCGATGCCCGTCGCCGCAAGTCCCAGATGCAGCGCTCCTGTGCAGCTACTGGTAGCGTGCGCGAAGGCCACGTCGTGATAGGTGGCGAATTCCCGCTCGAAGCGTTGGATGTACTCGTAGCACCTCTGACCCCATCCGTTGCGCACGGCGTCATTCACGTACTCAGCTTCGAGGTCGGTAATGGATGGCGCGACGTACTGAATCCGTTTCATTTACGTCTCCGCAGGAAGGTTTTTATAGGTCCAGTACTGCAAGGAAGAGCCCAGTGAGCTCACGAGGTACTCCATAATCTCTCCCTCGATATTCCATGGAAGGATAATTACGATATCGGGCGAGGGGGTAGAGAAGTGAGCGACGATGGGGATTCGACTCCCCGGAAGAAATTTGCCCTGCTTGTGTGGGTTCTGATCGACAACGTAGTCGATCATGTCAGCGCCGATCCCGGCGTAGTTGAGTAGGGTGTTTCCTTTCGCGGCGGCGCCGTACGCGGCGATACGTTTCCCTTCGCGTTTGGCTTTTAGGACCGCGCTGATAAAGTTGGTTTTTATCTCGAAGCAACGGTGCGCGAACGCCCGGTACGGAGCGGCGGAGCAGAGCCCAAAGAGCTGCTCCCGCTCGTAGAGCTGCGCGACTCGGGGAGTTATCGACTGGCGGCCTGTGTCTTCGCGTTGAGCGTAGACCCGCAGGCTCCCTCCGTGGGTGGGTATCTCCTCCACGTCAAATACCGCAAGCCCCTGTGAGCGTAGGATTGAAATCACCGTTGAGAGGGATAGGTAGGAGTAGTGTTCGTGGTAGATAGTGTCGAACTGCGTGAGCTGAAGGAGGTTCAAGAGGTGAGGGAACTCAAAGGTAACTATCCCCTCTGGTTTTAGGACCTCCCGAAAGCCAGCCACAAAGTCATTGATGTCCGGAACGTGAGCGAGGACGTTGTTGCCGAGCGCGAGATCGACCGCGCCACGTTGGTCGCGAAGGGATCGAGCGAGTCGTTGGCCAAAGAACTCACCAACGACATCTATCCCTTTTGCTCGGGCGGCATCCGCGGTGCTCTTCGTTGGCTCTACGCCGAAGCAGGGGACACCAGCCTCTTTGAAGAATTGCAAGAGGTACCCGTCATTCGACGCGACCTCCATCACCAAGCTCGTAGCACGTAACGCGAATCGAGAGCGCATCAATTCAACGTAGCTCTTCGCGTGGGCGAGCCACGTGCTTGAGTAGGAGCTAAAGTATGCGTAGGTTTCGTCGAAGAGTTCGTCGGCTTGAGAGAAATCCTGTGTCTGTGCTAACCAACACGATTCGCAAACGAGAACCCGTAAGGGGTAGTAACGCTCCGGGGCGTTCCGCTGGTCTTTCGTGAGATAGGCGTTAGATGGCGGGGAGGTGCCGAGGTCGATCATCTCAAGGGAGAGCGGGGCATGGCAGTGTCTGCACTTCATCGGTCTCCTCCACGAGCACACGCGACCCCGGTAAAGGAGTCATCGAGGAGGGGAAGGGACTCATCTCGCTCAGAGCGGAGCGTTATCGGGAGCGGCCAGTGGATATCCAGCTTTGGATCAACCGCGTTGATCGCCCCTTGGGCATCCGCGGCGTAGGGGGCTGAATGCATATAGAGGACCTGCGAGTTTGGTTGTACCACCTGAAATCCGTGAGCGAACCCCTCCGGTATCAGAAGCGAGGATGGGGTGCTCTCCGATAGGCGAATCCCGAACCAGCGCAGAAAGGTGCTCGACCCGCGACGGAGATCCACCGCGACATCGAATATCTCCCCCTTCATACAGGTGATGAGTTTCGTTTCAGCGAAAGGGGGGAATTGAAAGTGCATTCCCCGAACGGCACCTACCTCTTGAGTTGATGAGATATTCACCTGAGAAACCCCTCGAGCACCCAACAACGTTCTGAGGTCCTCTTCGCAGAAGATCCGCTCAAAGGAGCCCCTTGGATCGCGATGAACCGTCCTATGGAGTATCGTGAGACCAGAGACCGGCGTGTCCTCAAGTACGAATCGATTGCTCATATACCCCTACGAAGCGCTCGAAAAGAGTGAGATCTGATGCAGCGACCGTTTGAGCATATCCTCCCCCTGATAGAAGGCGCTATACCATTCCGTGGTCGCGGCGAGTGTTGTCGCCAGTGGCCAGGTTGGTTGCCAGTGAAGGCGCTGCTTTGACTTGCTGGAATCGAGCGTTAAGAGGGCCGCCTCATGCGGCTTAGGGGCATCATCAACTATCCACGACGCGCCCGGTATAGCGGAACAGAGATTGTCGATTACCCATCCAACCGTTTGACTCTCACTCGGATCGGGACCGAAGTTCCAAGCCTCGGCGAACTCCTCGCCATGCGTTGATAATGATTCAGCGAGCATGAGGTACCCACGAAGAACCTCCAGAACGTGTTGCCACGGACGAATAGAATCCGGATACCTTATGCGTAACGGTGTCCCGCTCTGGACCGCTCTAAAGAAGTCGGGGATCAAGCGATCGCGAGACCAGTCCCCTCCACCAATGACGTTGCCGGCTCGAGCGCTCGCGACGTGAACCCCATGGCCGCTCAGGAAGGACCGACGATAGGCGCTCGTGAGGATCTCGCTACATGCCTTGCTCGCCGAATAGCAATCGTATCCGCCGAGCGAGTCACCCTCTTTGTACGGAGTAGAGGTTTCTCGGTTGTCGTAACACTTATCGGTGGTGACGTTCACCACCGCTCGTAGATTTTTGAGATTCCTGCTGAGTTCAAGCACGTGAAGGGTGCCCAGAACGTTTGTTTCGACGGTGAAGAGCGGATCAACGTACGATTCTCTCACCAGCGGCTGAGCGGCGAGATGGAAGAGTATCTCAGGATCTGACTCGCGCAAGGCTTGCGCGAGAGAGTCCCTATCACGAACATCCCCAATCCGGTGCCCCGCCAGGTGTTCGTGTACCCGACACGCCTCGAAGAAGCTTGGATTCGTTGGAGGGGGGCGGGAATAGCCAAACACCTTCGCTCCTCGATGAGCGAGCCACAGCGAGAGCCACGCCCCCTTAAAACCGGTATGGCCGGTGATGAAGACAGATCTTCCGCGCCAGAAATCGGGAGTCATTACGTCCATATCTTCCACGGAGCGTTGCCACTCTTCCACATCTCTTCCAGGACCATCTTGTCACGGAGGGTGTCCATCGCGTGCCAAAACCCGGAGTGTTCAAACGCGGCCACCTGCCGCCTCTCGGTCAATGCGGGGAGGGTTGTGAACTCGAACGAGGTCTGATCTCCCGCGATCGTCTCTATCGCCTCAGGGTTGACGATAAAGAAGCCTCCATTAATCCATCCTCCATCACCCGCGGGCTTCTCTTGAAACGCAATTACCTCGTTCCGCTCGTCCGTAAGGATGCTGCCGTATCGTCCGGGAGGTTGAACAGAGCAGATGGTAACCAGTTTGTTGTGTTGTTTGTGAAACTCGATCTCAGCCTTGAGGTCGATGTTCGCGAGACCGTCCCCGTAGGTGAAGCAGAACGGCTCATTCGGCTTGAGATATTGAGCTACCCGACGTAGTCGACCAGCGGTGAGGGTGTTCTCGCCCGTATCGATCAGCGTCACGTTCCATGGCTCTGCGTGTCGTTGATGCACGTTCATCGTATTCTCACGCATGTCGAAGGTGACATCCGAGTTATGGAGGAAGTAGTTGGCGAAGTACTCCTTGATGACATAGCCCTTGTAGCCGAGACAGATCACGAAATCGTTGATTCCGTAGGATGAATAGATCTTCATGATATGCCACAGGATCGGCTTCCCGCCGATCTGAACCATAGGCTTCGGGATAAGTCCCGTCTCCTCAGCGATCCGCGTGCCGTAGCCTCCCGCCAATAGTACCGCCTGCATGCCTC
>JAIXPR010000051.1 GCA_027486155.1 Pseudomonadota bacterium
CGGTCCTCCAGGGCCTTGAATCGCTCAGCCGCCTGTCGCTTGAGGTGATGGGAGACTGACTCAAGTTGTACTCTCGTGCGCGCTACCAAGTCAACGAGCGCATCCCGTATAGACTGCTTAACCTCGGCCGGAGCGTCTCGGCGCCACTGCTCACGCGCGCGTGTGGTAAGTTCGTTCCATTCAACGGCGAGGTTTCCGATCGAGACGCTCTCGCGCTGGTGGCTCGATGTCTGGTGGTCGGTCTTGCGTCGAGCGGCGTAAATAGATGAGTAGAAGGACGGAATGAGTTGGGGCGCGACCCATGGGCCACGCTTCGACTCCGCTTTTGAGCGGTCGACGGCAACGTTCTCTCGCGTGTGAATAAGGGTGCCGATGACGCCCTCGGGAAGGGCTCGCGCTTCGGGATGATTTCGAAGGGCCGCATCCTGTAGTGGGCGCAGGACGATGAATCGATGGTTATGCCCAGCGAGAGGTTGAGCGGATTCCCAGGCCGCTTTGAGGGTCTGAATAACCATCGGGTGTGATTTAATAGTAAGGACCTCAATATCGGTGAGCTTTCGCGTGGGTTCTGGCACGATGCCGAGATCGACCAAAAGTTTAAAGGGAATTCGGGGTGGGCTGACGAGACACGAAGCGAGGGAGCAGGTGTTCAGGTCGTGGCGTGATGGATACTGAACGCACGGGGCTGCGAGATTCGGCTTTGGTATCGAGTAGTCTGATGGGTCGCAGAAGAGCTCCTGAAACCGCTTGAACCGGGTGCTCGGAAGGGACTTCCAAAGGTGGTTGACGAGGGCGGGACCCTCCAGTCCGAAGAAAGCCTGCTTGGCGAAGGTCTGCAAGGGGGTGAATGAATCGCTCCAGGAAGCCCCAAAACGCGCCCGATACTCCTCAACTTGAGATGAGGTTGATACAAGCCCCTCAAGAGCTTCTCGATGCTGGAGAGCACGATCGAGGTGCGGAGCCTTCGCCGTCGCGATCGCGCGATCAGACTTTGTACGGAGTGCTGCGAGTGATTGGTCGGATGGAATAGCCATAACGCCCCATGATCTATGGGAGTTAGCCACTAGTCAAAGGGTGATGTACTCGCTCCACTTTGTGGGTGTTCGTTTAGGCTCGGATCGGATAAAATCCTGAAGATTTTTGAAGTTTTAGATCTATCCCCTAAGGATCGTGCTAGAGTGCCGCCGCGATGACCGAACCGATCACAAAAGAACTTCTACAGACCCTTATAGGCGCCGTTGAGGAGGAGGCCCGCGCGACGAGAGTTTTGTCCTCTTCGTTTAGTTTGGGTAGGGGCGAGCGCAAAGCGACAGCCTCCCAGCGTCCCCTCTATAGTTTCTCTATCGCCAATCCACCTCGCCTCCATGAAGAGGCGCGCGGACGTCTCGCGGTAAAAGGGGCCGTTGTGGAATGTGTCGTAATCTCAAGACGGAGCGATGGTCTCGATGTTGAGACCTTTATCGATCTCGGGGATGAGATCGAATCCGCGACCCTTACCGTTGATAAATCGGAACTCCTGTCTGTGCTCGCGGCGCGACTAGAGGCGGTTGTGAGTGACGCCCCCCCCTTCCCCTTCAATAAGCGATTGGCTGCTCAGGTCGTCGACACCGCTCAAATCCCACTTGTGGAGAACGAGGAATTTATCGCAGCGCCGGACGATCTCACGACCGATCAACAGGAGGCTTTCCGTCGAGCCCTCCGTAACGAGACGACCTTCCTCTGGGGCCCTCCAGGCACTGGCAAAACGGTAACCCTCTCGGCGATAGCGTTCTATCTCTTCTGTCACAACAAGCGAGTTCTCCTCGTGTCCCATACGAATCGGGCGGTCGATGGAATCGTACTCGGTCTCTGCAAGCGAATTGTTGGAAAATCCCGAGTCCATCTTCCAGAGGGGAGTGTTGTTCGCGTCGGGCAGGTCTCGCGCAAGGCTCTCGAGGGAGCTTTCGGTCAACAGATATCCCTCGAACACGTAGCGGAAAGTCAGCAACGAAAGGTCCGGGAGCGGATCGGGCTCCTACGGAAAGAGCGTGAGCTGAGCGCTCAAGAGCTTGAGGGTCTTCGGTATCAGCAAGGTCTGATCGCGAAGCAGGGCGTTCTTCAGGAGGAGCTCGTTCATCTCCAGAGGATGTATACGGAGGCTCGAAGCTCTGAGAGTTCGTTGGCCACCGTGCTGCGCGTCCTTCGAATCCGATATGGGACCGGTGATGGATCAGGTACCTCAATCGACGATATCAAGCGTTCGATGAAAGCCGTCACTGGTGAGATCGTAGGGGTGGCATCTGAGCTTGAAGGTATATCGGCCGAGGAGCTGGGTGGTCGCGTAGCGGACCTGGAGTCTCGTGATGAGGAGCTCACAGAGGCTATTCGAGACCTCGAAGCGCTTGTTGAGGACACGAGCGGTTCGGCGATACAACGCGCTCGCGTGGTTGCATGTACGGCGTCGCAAGCGGTCCTGCGGTGCCAGAGCCTCGGTGAGTTTGACGCCGTGATTATCGATGAGGGTTCAATGCTCCCCCTCCCCTACGTGGCGTTCCTGGCTGGATTGGCTCAGGAGAGGGTTGTGGTAGGTGGAGACTTCCGCCAACTGCCCCCAATCTCCCTGTCGACCTCATCGCTCGCTCGTCAATGGTTTGCGCGCGATGTGTTTGAGATATCGGGGGTGGTTGACCTCGTAGATAGCGGTAAGGAGGGTCCATTTTTGGCCACCCTCACAACCCAATTTCGTGGCCATGAGGCGCTCACCTCCCTCGTCAATGAACGTTTCTACGGTGGGCGGCTTGTAGCTCAGCGAAAGGAAGCGCCAGGGGTCGATCCATCCAACTCGCCCGAGTGGTTGACCCGAAGTGCCCTTCTTCTGGTTGATTCAAGCGCGCTTGAGCCACGGGGACAGGTTGAAAACAATTCAAAAGCCAACCTCACCCATGCGCTCGTTGTCCGCTCGATATGCGCGGCGCTGCGATCAGCTGGTCTCGCACATGGCACGACCGATATCGGCGTCATCGCTCCCTTCCGCGCCCAGGTTTCGCTGCTGGAGGACCTCCTTGAGGAGGTAGGACTCTCTGAGGTGGCCGTGGGAACTGTGCACCGTTTCCAAGGAGCGGAGCGTGAAACGATCATTCTTGATCTGACCGAGAGCCCTCCCCACACGCTCTCTTCCTTTTTAGGAGGGGTCTCGCTTCTGGATGGGGGGTCGCGGCTCCTTAATGTGGCGCTCAGTCGTGCGCAGGCCCGCTTGATAATTCTCGCGAATCTCTCGTACCTCCGTGAGCGGCTTACGGATCGACACCTCTTGAGTGGAGTGCTTACCGATATCGAGCAACGGGGTAGTGTTGTTGACGTGAAAGAGGCTATCCCCGATGCGGTTACCGCCCATGGGCCGGCGGCGAGCGACCTGTGCTCACCTCAACGGTTTGATACCGAGACCTTTCTCGCCGGGATAACGACGGATCTGAGGGAGGCGAAAACCTCGATCCTGATAAGCTCTTCAGAGGTCGGAGAACGCACGGCTCACATCTTCGCGACGGTTCTGAGGCCCGTCATCGAGCGAGGCGTTGAGGTTCGTGTCGTGACCCATGGTGATGGCGACGGAGCGCGGGCGATTCTTGAATCCCGTGGTGTTTTCGTAGAGACCGCCCTCTCCCGACTTGTAGAGGGGGTTGTGATCGACAACGAGATTGTGTGGGTCGGGAATACCTCTCCCGCGCACTGCGTTGACACGCCGGGCCTGTTCATGACTCGGCTCGTTAGTGGTGTCGCCGCGCAATCGCTCTCAAAGGAGGTTCTCGCCTCGCGAGTAGGCCGTGTTGGTGAGCGGTCGCTTGCCGCTAACTCCTGAGCAAACGAGCGAAATCCGCCGCAATTTCGGGATGATAGCGTCTCCCTCGGTTGATGCGAAGGATCCGGCATGCTAGGCTGGCGGTCATGCGAACTTCTAGTACTTTTGCGGAGATAGCCGAGCTTTTACGACATCGTCACCTGATCCTCGATGGTGGGATGGGTACGATGATTCAGACCTATAAGCTCGAAGAGGGGGACTTTCGTAACGACGCGTTGCGCGGCCACGACAAGCTCCTCAAGGGGAACAACGATCTTCTCAGCATCACCCGCCCTGAGATAGTTCGTGAGATTCACAAAAAGTACCTTCTCGCCGGTTCAGATGTTATTGAGACCAACACCTTCTCCGCTACTACGATTGCGCAGGCCGACTATGCCCTTGAGGGGATCGTTGACGAGATAAACCGCGCCAGTGTGCGGGTCGCGAAGGAAGCCGCGGCTCAGGTCATGGCGGAGCAGCCCAAGCGTCGGTGCTTTGTAGCTGGCGCAATCGGTCCAACCAATCGCACCGCTTCGCTTTCTCCGGATGTCAACAACCCCGCCTACCGCGCCGTGACCTTTCACCAGCTTGAGCAGGCTTACTACGAGCAGGCGCTGACCCTCGCTCAAGAGGGGGTTGATATACTCTTAGTGGAGACGATCTTTGATACCCTTAATGCGAAGGCCGCACTTTTTGCCGTTGAGAGGATGTTTCAAGAGACCGGCGTACGGCTCCCGGTTATGGTATCGGTTACTATCACCGACCAAAGTGGGCGAACGCTCTC